>DYLE01000236.1 GCA_020722245.1 Desulfonema limicola | reverse complement strand
GCAAAAATCGCCAAGCGTGTGGTCGCGCCTCTTCGGTGGAGGCGGCGGCGGCAAGGGCGGCTTCGCGTTGACCGGCTATGACGGCGAGGACAGCCATGCCGCAAACAGCGGCCTTGAGCTTTATTCCGAATTCCCCTGGTTTGTCAACCTGACCTTCCAGGCCTTTGACCTGAAGGCAAAGGATTGCGCCCCGACAGATCTTAAAGTCGAGGATTTTCAGGTCCTTGAGGACGGCAATCCGGTTGATCAGATCAAATCTGAAATGAATATCCGCAAGCGTGACTCCCTCCCTTCTCCCTATACCTACACCTTAAAAACGGTCCTTCTGCTGGACAACACCCCGAGTTCCAACGCCAACCTGGAAACCATTCTGGAAGGCGCCCAGGCCGTGCTGGATAATATGGATGAAAAGCACCAGCAGCAGATTGCGCTGGTGGCCTTTAACGCCGCCGGGGACCCCTACCTGGTCAGCGATTTTACCAATAATTTTTCCACCTTATATCAGTACTTAAATACCGCCTCCCCAACCGCTATCAAGGCCTCCCAGGGCACCACCAACTTGTACGGGGCGGTAAGGTTCTGCTTAAACCTCTGGGAGAACAACGTTTCGCCTGAGGAAACCGATTTAGTTGAAGGCGTCGATTTTGTTCAGGGGATCCTGGTGGTCGTCACGGACGGGAAAGACACCTCTGAGCTCTCTGACATCAATGACGCCATCTACCTGAGGGACAAAGATCATAAGAATAAGCAGGTGATCACCGTGGCGGTGGGCCCGGATATCTCCGCCGAAGTTTTGGATGAACTCGAGCGCCTGGGGAATCGTGGTTTTTATGAGGTGTCCCAACCTCTATCCGGTAAAGGGGATAGCGCCAAAAACCTTCTCACGGAAACCATGGTTGATGTTCAATGCTGCATGATCGCCTATGCGGACAGCTTTTACTGGCTGCGCTACAAAAGCCTGCGGGCCACCAGCCAGGACGCGGATACAGATCATGACGTGGTCCTGTCTGTGATCAAAAACCGCAATACCGGAGACGACGCGACAATCTCCGGGACCTTCAGCAGCGCGGAGTTCATCTCCAGGGATGAGGATATCTATTTCAACGCCACAGCCGCCAATCCGGACGGCGATACCGAAGCGGTTTTAATGGTGGACCCGGGCCAGGCTCCGGGAAGCGTGACGCTCGACGTCACGGCGCTCACCTACTCCCGGGACAGCAACAACCCGTCCGAGTATGAATGGATCTCGGGCAATACGGCCGTGGTCACCGTTTCGGCCGATGAAAACGACGACTCCAAAGCCACCCTGACCGCGGTGGCGCCCGGCGAAACCCAGATCACGGTAACCGACAAGGCCAACAACGTCACCCGGCAGCTCACGGTCCGGGTGGAGCTTAAGGCGCCTTCTTACATGATCATTCGGCACGCGGTTGAATCCGCAGCCCCCTGGTTTGTGGATCTTACCTTCCAGGTCCGGCAGACCTATGATGAAGCGGATTACGATGAGAACAACCCCTGGCTGAACCACTGGAACTGGATCACGGACCTGATGGACGAGGATTTTGCAATCCTTGAGAACAGGGGGACCGAAAAGCAAAATCTTATCAACAATGAGGAGAGCCGGGAAAAATCCGAGGTCAACATTCGCAAGCATGACGACATGCCTTCTGAATACACATACACCTTAAAGACCGTGCTGCTCATCGACAACTCGCCGAGCATCGGCGGGGAGGTCCTGGATGTGATCAAGGAAGCGGCCAAGGCGTTTGTCCACCGGGCCTATATTAATAATTCTGCGGATAACACGGATTCCGGGCCGATCCTGTCAAAACAGGGGGAAAAACAGCAGGAGATCGCCATCTGGACCTTTACGGAGGACGGCGACAGCACCACGGTCTGGTTTGATTTCGGAACAGTGGAGGCGGATATCAATGCAGCCATTGACAGTATTCCTCAGGGATATGGCGCCACGGACTTTTACGGCGGCATGATCGACGCTTTAAACCTCTGGGACAATGACCAGAAGGTCAGAGATGAGGATAATACCGCTTTCCAGCAAGGGGTCCTGGTGGCCCTCACCGACGGCTACCAATCATTTCAAGGGATGGTTTCCAGGGAAGCCGTGCTGGCTGAAATCGACGACAAACAGGTGATCTGCGTGGGTATCGGGGATGATCTGGCCTTCCGCGCAAACGTTCCGGATCTCATGGAGTTCGGCAACGCAGGGTATTATTCCGTTCCGAATCCCGGCCAGGAGACCGAGGTCACCCTCACACCGGATTCCGGACAAGGGTCAAGCAAGGTTACCTACTCAGCCCTGGAACAAACCCTGATGGGAATCCAGGATGTCATCTTCGACTACGCAAACAGCTTTTACTGGCTGGAATACAAGAGCTACGTGGAAGCCGCGGACGACTGCGACGATAAGGAGACCATCAAGCTTTATCTTAACAACAACAGAAACACCGGCCACGATTCCGCGATATGGAGTGAATTTAGAAGCTGTGATTTCTTTGACGGGATCGACAACATGATTTACGTCAACTCAACGGTCACGGACCCGGACGGCATCAATGAAACCATTGAACTGAGTTATGCGATGATGGGCGGTGTACAGCTTTCTGGTTGTGGTGCTACCGGGTTGGCGCTTGAAGCGTTCACCTATGATGATGACGGAGTTAAAAATGCGCCCAACTATCTCTGGGATATCGTTAATGAAAACATCGCGAAGATAACCGTGGTTCCCGGAAGCTACGCCAATTACAGGGCCATCCTGAGCCTGCCGGCGGTAAAGCAGCCAGGAGACACAACCCTAAGGATCGATGATACAGGCAATGGCGTGTACAGGAATTTCCCCATCAGTGTTACAAAATATACGTTGCCTGCTCCCATCGCCTATTATCCCTTCAACGGCAATGCGGACGATGCAACCGGCCACGGCTACGATGGCGAGGTCTTCGGCGCCACGCTGACCGAAGACCGCTGTGGAAATCCCAACAGCGCGTATT
>DYLE01000022.1 GCA_020722245.1 Desulfonema limicola | reverse complement strand
GTCTCCCCGATGGCCCGGGACATGCCGAGAATAATAGCGGTGCTCACCCCGGAAAGGGAGGCCGGCAGAATCACCCGAAGGATGCTTTCCCAGTGGGTGGCCCCCAGGGCCAGGGAGGCCTCCTTGAGTTCCACCGGAACGCTGGATATAGCGTCCTCGGAAATCGTGCAGATGGTCGGCACCGACATAAAGGCCAGCATCAGGGAGGCGTTAAACAGGTTAAGCCCGGTGGGAATATCTAAGACCTCCTGCAAAAACGGGGCGACCACCACCATGCCGAAAAAACCGATCACCACCGACGGCAGGGAGGCCAAAAGCTCCACCACGGGTTTTGCGATCTCCTTGACCCTGGCCGATGCGATTTCAGCCAGGTAGACCGCCGTCATCACCCCCAGCGGGATCGCGAGCGCGGCCGAGCACAGGGTCACCAGCAATGAGGCGATGATCAAGGGGAGGATGCCGAACCGGGGAGGATCGGCCGTCGGGTACCAGTATTTTCCCAAGAGAAAATCACCCACCGAGACCTGGCCAAAGATCGGAATCCCTTCCCGGACCAGGAAAAAAAGGATCATGCACAACACGGCCACTGAAACAAACGCCAGGGCGAAAAATATATAGCGGATCCTTTCCGCCCGCATCCGGCTGCGTGAATGCATGATCCCTGCCTTTATGTTTCGGTTGAATTAATATAAGGGAATATACCCGGTCTCAGCCACCAGCTTCTGTCCCTTCTGGGGGTGCAGGATGAAATTGATGAATTTTAAGGTCGTGCCTGTGGGCCATCCCTTCGTAAACATGTAGAGCACCCGGCTGATGGGAAAGGAAACCGCGTTTTCCAGGCTGGCGACCTCGCCGTTTACCTTGACCGCCTTCAAATCCGCGTTGACGTAGCTTAAGCCCACATAGCCGATGGCGTATTTGTTTTTTGCCACAGCCTGGGCCACTGCGCCGTTGGAGGCCTGAAGCAGGGCGCCGGGGTAGACCAGGGCTTTTTTCATGACGATTTCCTCCCACACCTCATAGGTGCCGGAAGAGGTGTCCCTGGAAATCACCACAATGGATTTGTCCGGTCCGCCCAGGTCCTTCCAGTTGGTGATTTTGCCTTCATAAATCCCCTTTAGCTGATCTAAGGTCAGATCGCATACCGGGTTAGACGGGTGCACCACCGGCGTGATGCAGTCGTAGGCCACGCCGAAGGGAACCGGATACACCCCTTTTTCAACGGCCAGGGCCACCTCTTTCTCCTTAATGAAACGCGAAGAGTTGGCGATGTCCGTTGTGCCGTCGATAATCGCCTTGATCCCGTTTCCGGATCCGCCGCCGGACACCGATATGGACACATCGGGATAGATCTTCATAAACGCTTCAGCCGCTTTCTGGGCTATGGGGAGCACCGTTGTGGACCCTTTGATTTCCAAAGTCTCCGCCGCCGCCGTACCGGCAAGGCCGATCCCCATGGCGGCTGCGATCATCAGGACGAACAATCTGATTTTCATTCTGCAAATCCTCCTTGTGTCAATTGTGTTATCATTCACACCGTCATTACCTGGTGAAATGGTCGGTTTTGGGGTTAAAACCGCTCTATAAGAGTAAGGTAGAGTAGAACTTGATTTTGACAATCGTGTGACAAAGATCCGAAGGTTTGGTAACATTTAAAATCCGGCGGGGGCCTGTCCGGATTTCAGCGCAAGGCAAGGGGTGACGGTATACCGACATCCGGCGCCATCTTTTGTTTATTTATCTAAAATTCAACCTCTTCTGCAAGAACCTCCCCCGGAGCAGGGGGGTGTTTCACAACGCTCCGACCGTCCGCAGCAGGAGCGCCCGGGCGTCCGGGCCTCCGAACGGCCGATAACCGCTGCGGGGGACATGATTTTCTCCATATCCGCGCTTCCGCAGGACCTGCAGGTTATCGCATCGGTTTTGCCCGAAGCGACGAAAAACTCAGAGGTTGCGCCGCATTTTCGGCATCGGTATTCGTAAATCGGCATTTTAAGAGCATCTCCTGTTGATAAATTCCGGTCAAATTGCTTTGATCGCCATTGGCTTTTTCGAAGCATGTATCTTATCTTGTAAAAGCGGATGCCTAAAGTCAAGACCATCCTCCGGGTTTAGGATTCCCGCTCCGGGGGGCGAACCGTTCGGAAAAGCGCCTGATGTCACAAAAAAGTCACATGAGCTTCATGGTTTTGTGATAATATGGAATTACATGTTACAGTTTAAAGTCAGAGTATTTATTTTAAACCAGTCAATTTGATCCTAAACGGGAGAAAACCGTATGGCCAAAACCATACTGGTGGTTGAGGACGACACCGACATTTTAGAACTGGTGCGCTGGCATCTTCAGGAGGAGGGGTACGCGGTGCTGACCGCAACCGATGGTATCAATGGCCTGGGCCTGGCAAAAAAGCAGACACCGGATATGGTCATCCTGGATCTCATGCTCCCGGGCATGGACGGGCTTGAGGTCTGCAGGGCGCTTAAGGGGGATAGCCGGACCAAGGCCATTCCGGTGGTCATGCTGACGGCAAAAGGGGAGGAGGTGGACCGGGTGGTGGGGTTTGAGCTTGGGGCGGACGATTATATCGTCAAGCCCTTCAGCCCCAGGGAGTTGGTGTTGCGGATCCGCGCCATTTTAAAAAGGTATGAGGAAAAACCGGATGAAAAGGATGTTCTGGTTCACCGGGAGCTTCGAATCGACCTGGCGAGCCATCGGGTATGGATAGAGGAAGAAGAGGTTTTTTTAACCCTGACCGAGTTCAACCTTTTATTTGAAATGCTGAAAAACAAGGGAAAGGTGCAGACCCGGGATCATCTGCTGGACCGGGTCTGGGGGTACCAGTTTGAGGGGTATGCCCGCACCGTGGACACCCATGTGCGAAGGCTGCGCAAGAAACTCGGGGTCTATGCGGATGATATTGAAACCGTGCGGGGCATCGGCTACCGGTTTAAGGATGAATAGATGAGAAACCTCCGCTTCAGGACAAAGCTGGCCGTCTCATTCTGGGGCATGCTGATCATCGCCCTTTGCCTTCCGGCCTATTACCTGTATCAGACCCTTGAACAGGAGATTCTGGAGGAAGCCAGGGCGCATTCCTTTACCCAGCTTCAGCTGGTGTCCTGGCTGCTTCAAAAGAGTGAGCCCTTTGAGGATGTTCGGGCCCTGGACCATTGGTGCAAGGAGCTCGGAAAAAGATCGCGTTACCGGATCACCCTGATTTCCTCGGCCGGCCGCGTGATCGCCGACTCCGATGTTCTTTTTGAGGAGATTCAACAGCTCGACAGCCATGCGGACCGGCCGGAGGTGGTTGGCGCCAGAAAACAGGAAAAAGCCTCGTCCATTCGATACAGCACCACCCTCAAGCGCAAGCTGATTTATGCCGCCCAGAAAATCAGTCTGCCGCATGTGCCGGCCGCCGTGCTTCGGGTGGCCATTCCCTTATCCACGGTACAGGCCCGGATGGCCTATTTTGCAAACCGGTTCTGGATGATCCTGGCTGGTTTTTTCCTTTTTGCCGCGGCGTTAAGTTTCTTTTTAGCAAAAAAACTGGAAACCCCCATTCGCAAAATTATTGAGACCGCCGGCTCCATCGGTGAAGGGAACTACCAGGAACGCGTCGACATCGAGTCCGGACCCGAATTTTCGAGGCTTGCCGCCTGCATCAATGAAATGGCCGGGAGGATTCAGCAGCACATCAATAAGATCAGCCGGCAGGCGCGAGAACTCGAAGCGGTGTTTGAAGGGATGCAGGAAGGGGTCATGCTGCTGGATGAAAACGGCAGGATCAAGGCCGCCAATGAAGCGCTTTCCCTTCTGGCCAAATGCAAGCCCTCCTGCACCGGCCGCCGGCCCATGGAGATTTTTTTAAACCCCGAGATTCAGACCGCCTGCGAAGAGGTGCTGGGGGGAAAGCCCTATTTGCGGTTGACGGTCGGCATGGACAACCGCTCGGTTTATGAGATCAACCTGGTAAGAATCCCGGATGGCGGGGCTGTGGTGGTGTTCCACGATATCAGCGAACTGGTCCGCCTGGAGCGGGTCCGGCGGGATTTCGTGGCGAACGTTTCCCATGAGCTCCGCACCCCCCTGACCTCGATCAAGGGGTATGCGGAGACGCTCATCAATAAAGGATTTAACGCCGATGACACCGCCGCACGGTTTCTTCAGACGATCCATAAAAACGCCACCCAGATGTCCAACATCGTCAACGATCTTCTCGAGCTGACCCGGCTGGAGACGGTGAAACAGAATCCGGCGGATTTAAAACCGATCAATGCCTTCTCCTGCCTTTCCATGGCCTGGGAAACCTGTCTCCCCCTGGCCAGGGCCAAGAATATTGAGCTGATCAACCCGCTTTCGGATGTCCCCAAGGTGCAGGCCGAGGAAAACGCCCTGGTGCTGGTGTTTCGCAATCTTCTGGAGAACGCCGTACGCTACAGCCCCGAGAATACCCGCATTCATGTTTTTGCCAAGGACCAGCCGGATCAGGTGGTGTTTGCGGTTCAGGATGAAGGGCCGGGTATTGCCAGGGAGCATCAGGAAAGGATTTTTGAGCGGTTTTACCGGGTGGACAAGGAGCGAAGCCGGGCCTCCGGCGGCACCGGTCTGGGTCTTTCCATCTGCCGCCATGCGGTTTTGGGCATGGGCGGAAGGATATGGGTGCAAAGCCCTCCGGATGGGGCTCAAAAGGGGACTGTTTTTTATTTTTTTTTGAAAAAGGCCTGATTGAATGAATCCTCAACCGGATCCTGAAATAAGAAATGCTTTGGGGGAAGACAGTCCAATGGAGAATTCGGTTAAAATCTCCGTCAGGGGATTGAACTTTTATTACGGCGGGTTCAAGGCCCTGGACGATATCTCGCTGGATTTAAAAAAAAACCAGGTCTCCGCCCTGATCGGCCCGTCCGGCTGCGGCAAGAGCACCTTTTTACGTTGCCTCAACCGAATGAACGATCTGATCCCCATTTCCCGGGTGGAGGGTGAAATTTACCTGGATCATGAGAATATCTGTTCCCCCGATATCGACGTGGTGAACCTTCGGCGGCGGGTCGGCATGGTGTTTCAGAAGCCCAACCCGTTCCCGAAAACCATTTTTGAAAACGTGGCCTACGGGCTTCGGGTGATCGGTGTACGGGACAAGAGGGATTTGAGGGAGCGGGTGGAAAAAAGCCTTTACCAGGCCGCTCTTTTCGATGAGGTCAAGGACCGGTTGCACGAATCCGCCCTGGGGCTTTCCGGCGGCCAGCAGCAGCGGCTCTGCATTGCCCGGGCCCTGGCCGTGGAGCCGGAGGTGGTGCTGATGGATGAACCGGCCTCCGCCCTGGATCCCATCGCCACCCAGAAGATCGAAGATTTGATCCATGAGCTTAAGAAGAATTTTACCATCGTGATCGTCACCCACAGCATGCAGCAGGCGGCAAGGGTGTCGGACACCACGGCTTTTTTTTATATGGGAAGGCTGATCGAAACCGGGGACACGGAGACGATTTTCACCCGGCCGAGCCTTAAACAGACCGAGGACTATATCACCGGCCGTTTCGGCTGATCAGGCAGGAAAAAAAATGGAACGCCAGCATTTTATTCAGGAACTGGAACAGTTGAAGATGACCATGTTAAACATGGCCGCGTTGACCCGGCGGGCGGTGGGAAAGGCTGTGCAGGCATACCTTACGCGCGATGAGGCCCTGGCCCGGGAGGTCATCGAGGGGGACCGGCAGATCAACAACCTCGAGCTGGAGGTGGACAGGCTGTGCCTTAAGCTGCTGGCGCTGGAGCAGCCCATGGCCAGGGATCTCCGGTATATCATCGGCAGCACGAAAATCAGCAATGAGCTGGAGCGGATCGCCGATCAGGCGGTGAACATCGCGGAGCGCACCCAGTTTTTATGCCAGCACCCGCCCCTGGAGCCCATCAAGGGCATGGAGCAGTTGGCCGCGGTGGTCGAGGCCATGCTGGACAAGGCGGTCTCCTCCCTGGTCGACCTGGACCCGAAAAAGGCCCAGGAGATCCGCCAGATGGATGATCAGGCGGACCTTCATACCCTTGAGGTGCTTCAGACCCTTATCGACTACATGGTGCAGAGCACCCCCATGGCCGAAAGGCGGCTGCTGAAAACCCGTCGCTCCATTCAGATCATCATCATTTCCAGATGCCTGGAGCGGGTGGCTGATCTTTCCACCAATATCGGGGAGTATGTGGCGTTTATCGTCACCGGGATCAATATCAAGCACCAGGAAATCCCTCCCTCTCTTCAAGCCTGATCGGTTGATGCCCCATTCCGAAGGGTCAACCAGCGTCGGGGATTTTTCTTGACAAGACCACACGGTTTTATAACGATAAAACCTGTTGATTGAAAGATTTCATTAACAGTTAGGGGTGTTGCACAGCAGCTGAGAGCCCGGAAAACGGGCAACCCTTTGAACCTGATCAGGATAATGCCTGCGAAGGGAAACGGTATAAACAGCGGATGAGCTCAACCGACCGTTTCCCGTTGGGAAACGGTTTTTGTTTTTCAGGCAGGCCGTTGTTTTATGCGACGCCGCGGATAAAAAAGGAGGATCCGGTTATGCCCTTGGACGAGATTGTGATCAGCAGAGCGATCATCGATCGGTACCATGAAAAACTCATCAATACCCTTGAAACGGATGTGGCCATTGTGGGCGCGGGGCCTTCGGGGCTGATTGCGGGCTATTTTCTGGCCCGGGCCGGAAAAAAGGTGGCCTTGTATGAGCGGAAGCTGAGCATCGGCGGCGGCATGTGGGGCGGCGGCATGATGTTTAATGAAATCGTGGTCCAGAAAACCGCCATTCACCTGTTGGATGCGCTGGGAATCCGGTATTCCCGGTATCAGCCGGATTACTATACCGCGGACGCCGTGGAAGCCGCCGCGGTCCTGACCGCAGCCGCCGTGCAGGCCGGCGTGACCATATTCAACTGCGTTTCCGTGGAGGATGTGTTGATGCGTCCCGAGCGGGTGGAGGGGCTGGTGATCATCTGGTCGCCGGTGGAAATGGCGGGCCTGCATGTGGATCCCCTGACGGTGCGGTCCAGGTTCGTGGTGGACGCCACCGGCCATGCCACGGAGGTGGTCAGGGTGGTGGTGAAAAAGGTCCCGGGCCGGCTCAACACCCCGTCGGGCGGGATCGACGGAGAAAAATCCATGTGGGCGGAGCGGGCCGAGACCCTGACCCTGGAAAACACGCGGGAGGTGTTTCCGGGTCTTTATGTCGCGGGCATGGCGGCCAACGCCACCTTCGGCGGGCCCCGCATGGGGCCGATTTTCGGCGGCATGCTGCTTTCCGGCGAAAAGGTCGCCGGGGAACTGCTGAAGCGCCTGTAATATAAAAACGAAACAGGATGTAAGCCCATGACACAGCTTGAAGAAGCGAAAAAAGGACGGATCACGGAGGCCATGCGCCAGGTGGCGGAAGCTGAAGGGCTTTCCGCCGAAACCGTTCGGGAGCGGGTGGCAAAGGGAAGGGTGGTCATTCCCAGAAACATCAACCATCCGTTTGTCGCCCGGGGCATCGGCGAAGGGCTCACCACCAAGGTCAACGCCAACCTCGGCACCTCCCCCAGCCATTTTGACATCAAGGAGGAGTTAAAGAAGCTGGACGCCGCCATTCATGCGGGTGCGGACGCGGTCATGGACCTGTCCACGGGCGGGAAGCTTGACCGTATTTTGAAGGCGATCCTTCGGCATTCGACGGTTATGGTGGGAACCGTGCCCATCTATAAAACCGTGAGCAAGGTGCTGTCCGAGAACCGGAAGGTTTACGACATGACCGCAGATGAGATTTTTGACGAGATCGAGGCCCAGGCCGTTCTCGGGGTGGACTTTGTCACGGTTCATTGCGGGGTCACCCGGTCGTCGTTGAAGGTGCTTCAAGGGTGTGACCGGGTGATGGGGATCGTTTCCCGGGGCGGAAGCCTTCTGGCCGAGTGGAGCGTCAAAAACGAAGCGGAAAACCCCTTATACGAGAGCTACGACCGCCTTCTGGAGATCGCCCGGACCTACGACGTCACCCTTTCTTTGGGCGACGGGCTTCGTCCGGGGAGCATCTTTGACGCTGAGGACAGCGCCCAGATCAGCGAGATGATCATCCTGGGCGAGCTGGCGGAAAGGGCCAGGCATGCGGGGGTCCAGGTGATGATTGAAGGCCCCGGGCATGTGCCGCTGGGCCGCATCGCCGGCGACATGCGGCTGCAAAAAAGGGTCTGCGGCGGGGCGCCCTATTATGTCCTCGGACCGCTGCCCACGGATATCGGGGCCGGGTACGACCATATCACCGCCGCCATCGGCGGAGCCATTGCCGCGGCCAGCGGCGCGGATTTTCTCTGCTACGTGACCCCGGCGGAACACCTGACCCTTCCCGGCGTTCAGGAGGTGAAGGAAGGGGTGATCGCCTCGAAAATCGCCGCCCATATCGGAGACCTGGAGAAGGGGGTGGCGTCCGCATGGGAGCGGGACCGGAAGATGTCAGAAGCCAGGAACCGGTTTGACTGGAAAACCATGTTCGCCCTGTCCGTGGACCCGGACAAGGCCAAAAAGATGCGCCAGGCCAGCGAAGACAAGGACCGGGATGTCTGCACCATGTGCGGGGATTTCTGCGCCTTGAAAACATACGCCCGGGCCTTTGATGAGGATGAGCTGCTATGATTGATGCGAAGCGAAAAGACTGGACTTCCAAGGAACTTATATTTTCCCAGTTCGAATAATGAACAAATTAACCACAGAGATCACAAAGAACACCGAAAAAAAATTTTTCATTTATTTTCTCTGTCCCCTCTGTGGTAAAAATATTATAAAAAAGATCGATAAGCTGCCTACTTTAAAGATACCGCATAGAAGAACAGCTCGCTTATCAGGGTTCCATCTCAAAAAGGAGGAAGGAGGTGGCGGAATTTAAATACCAGCCCATGTTCCCCCTTGCGGACGACATCACGGCTTACCGGCTGGTGAGCAAGGATCATGTGAAGCTGGACTCGTTTAAGGGATGCGATATGATCCGCGTGGAGGCGGAAGGACTTGCCCTGCTGGCGGAGGCGGCCTTCACCGATGTGGCGTTTCTCTACCGGACCTCCCACTTAAAGCAGCTGGCAGCCATTCTGGATGATCCCGAAAGCTCGGACAACGACCGGTACGTGGCCCTTGAGATGCTCAAAAACGCGGTGATTTCGGCAGATTTTGTATTCCCCATGTGCCAGGACACCGGCACCGCGGTTATTATCGGAAAAAAAGGGCAGCAGGTCTGGACCGGCATAGAAGACGAGGAGGCGCTCTCAAAAGGGGTGTTCAACGCCTATACCAAAAACAACCTGCGCTATTCCCAGATGGCGCCGCTTGGCATGTATGAGGAAAAGAACACCGGCTGCAACCTTCCGGCCCAGATCGAGCTCTACGCCGTGAAAGGGGATGCCTATGAATTCCTTTTTATCGCCAAAGGGGGCGGCTCCGCCAACAAGACCTTTTTATACCAGGAATCCAGGGCCGTCCTGACCCCGCAAACCCTTGTACGCTTTCTGACTCAAAAGATGAAGTCTTTGGGCACCGCGGCCTGCCCGCCGTATCACCTGGCCGTGGTGGTGGGCGGGACCTCGGCCGAGGCGAACCTCAAGACCGTGAAGCTGGCCTCCGCCGGGTATCTGGACCGCCTCCCGGTTTGCGGAAATGAAAGCGGGCACGCGTTTCGGGACATGAGGCTTGAGAAACAGCTCCTGGACATTTCCCGGAATCTCGGCATCGGCGCCCAGTTCGGCGGCAGGTACTTCTGCCTGGATGTGCGGGTGATCCGCATGCCCCGCCACGGCGCATCGGTCCCCATCGGCATCGGGGTGAGCTGCAGCGCGGACCGCAATATTTGCGGGAAAATCAACCGGGAAGGGATTTTTTTGGAGCAGCTCGACACCGACCCGGCCCGGTTCCTGCCGGAGCCGAAAGCCGGCACGGAAAAGGCCGTCCGCATTGATTTAAACCGGCCCATGGATCAGATCCGCCGGGAACTGAGCAGGTATCCCGTATCCACGCGGCTGCTGCTTTCGGGCAAAATCGTTGTGGCGCGCGATATCGCCCACGCCAAAATCTACGAGCGGCTTCAGAAGGAAAATCAGCTCCCCTGGTATTTCAAGGACCATATCATCTACTACGCCGGTCCGGCAAAAACCCCCAAGGGGTATGTGTCCGGCTCCTTTGGACCGACCACCGCCGGCCGAATGGATTCCTATGTGCCGGAGTTCCAGAAACACGGAGGCTCCCTGGTCACCCTGGCCAAGGGGAACCGGTCCAGGCAGGTCACCGATGCCTGCAAGACCTACGGCGGGTTTTATCTGGGTTCCATCGGCGGCCCGGCGGCCCGGCTGGGCAAAGACTGCATCACGCAGGTGGAGATCCTCGAATACCCCGAGCTGGGCATGGAAGCGGTCTATCTGATAACGGTGAGGGACTTTCCCGCGTTTATCATTGTGGATGACAAGGGGAACGATTTTTTTGAAGGTCTCCTTGCCTGAGTATACTCTATCGTTGTCAAACAAAATGTTTCCGGTATATGCCTGTTTGCCTGGAGGGAATGATGGGTGCCGTTAGAGAACGCTTTAGAAGGGTTTCCCATTTTTTCGCCGATGAGATCTGGCATGATCCTGAAGACGCCGGGAGTATCCACAACCTGCTCTATCAGACCGTCCGGGTGATCCTGCTCACCGTCAGCGGGATGAAGAATCAGATGATCATGATGCGGGCCTCCGCCCTTTCATACTATACCCTGCTTGCCGTTATCCCCATCTTTGCCATTGCGTTTTCCATGATGAAGGGGTTGGGCGTGCACAGCCGGCTTGAGCATGTGCTGATCAATTACCTGACCGCCGAACAGGAAGCCGTAACGAACCGGATCATCGAGTATGTCTCAAGGACCGATTTCAAGGCCATGGGGGCGTTCGGTACGGCGATTCTGATCTATGCGGTGGTGATGATGTTAAGTTATGTGGAGATCACTTTCAACGAGCTCTGGGGGGTGCGTCGTAACCGGGTGCTGTTACGGAAGGTCTCCCACTATATCAGCGTCTTGATCCTCGGCCCCCTGCTGATCGTTATCTCAACGGCGCTGATTACCTTCCTGTCGTCGAATACCGTGGTACAGGCACTCTCAAGGTATGCGCTTTTTGAGCGGTTTTTCATCCTGTTTCATACAATCATCCCCTATGCCGGTCTCTGGATCGCGTTTACGGCCATGTACATGCTGATGCCCAATACCCGCGTGAGGTTTACGCCTGCCCTGATCGCAGGGATTGTCTGCGGCAGTATGTGGGAGGCCGCGTTCATGGGCTACACCCGTTTCAACATCGGACTGGCAAGGTATAATACGATCTATGGCACCTTCGCAGCGCTTCCGATTTTTATCATTTGGCTTTATATCAGCTGGATTATCATTTTAATCGGCGCACGGCTCTCATACGCCATCCAGAATGTCCGGTTGTTCCAGCTTGAATTCAAGGCGCCGGAGGTCGGGTACGCCGAGCGAGAGGAGATGGCGATCAACATCATGTTGAAGATTTCAGAGCGGTTTTATAAAGGGTTGCCCCAACTCAACGGGGAAACCCTCTCAAAAACCCTTTCCATACCGCTTCGGATGATCGGAGAAATAACAAAAATACTGTGCGATCATTCTCTACTCCAGGAGGTATACGGAAATGAGCCTTTGTATCAGCCGGCCAGGAACCCGGACATGATTACGGTTTACGATGTGTGTGCCGCCATGAGAAACGCCGGCAGAAGCCATTGGCAGGTATCGGAAAAAGAAAAAAATAAAATTCTCCAGCAGTTGATGAAAACCAAAAAAGCGGCCGAGGCGGAGCAACTGGGCAGGGTGACCATCCTGGATCTTCTAAGAAGGAACGAATTAATTGCCGCGATCTGATATGACAAAGCTTTCGGTTGCGTTGCCGGCTGTGCTGATTTTTTTTTTAATCGCAGGGCCCTGCTTTGCCGAAGCGGATAACCCGGAATTTCGGGTCAGGCGTGCTGGCTTTAAAGGGGTGAAGGCCGTTGATCAAAAGCAGCTTAGCGCCACCCTGGTGGTCAACCCGCCGCCGTTTTGGAAATTCTGGGAGGGTCATCCGGTGGTCAGCCTGCAGGATGTCGAGGAGGACCGGCTTCGCATCCAAAAGTATTATGAGGACCAGGGGTATTATCAGGCCGATGTCACCCACACCGTGACGACGGTGAATCGCTCGGAAATCGATGTGGAGTTTCAAATCACCGAAGGCCCTCCGGTGATTGTCAAAACCCTGAGCCTGAACCGGCCGGAAAAAGACTTCCCCTTTATTGAAGAACAGCTCAAGGCTGAGATCCCATTAAAAACCGGCGCTGTTTTTAAGCGCGCGCAGTATGAGCAGTCCAAAACCCTCCTTAAAACCCGGCTGGGAAACCAGGGCTACCCCTTTGCAAAGGTCAGGGGACAGGCCCGGGTCGATTTAAATGCAAACCTTGCTGATGTGGCGTTTGATCTGGATCCCGGTCATTTTTACCTTTTCGGGCAGGTTCGGTTTAGCGGGCATGAGGGGTATGTCCGGGAAAAGGTCCTGAAACGGGCGGTCACCTTTTCAGCCGGCCAGGAGTTTGAGGAACGGAAGCTGGAGGAGAGCCGACGGAATCTGTTTGATCTGGGGGTCTTTCAGACCGCGCAGATCACCACTGAACCGCCGGATGAGGAAAGCCGGACCGTGCCGATTTTTGTTCAGGTCAAGGCCCGAAAGCAGCACAGCGTGGAACTGGGAGCCGGATACGGCACCGAGGACAGGCTTCGGCTTCGGGGCGCCTGGACCTACCGGAACCTGACCAGAAACGCGGACCGGGTTTCGTTTAGCGCCATGCGGTCCGAACTCAAGGAAAATATCGAAGGGCGGTATGTGCTGCCGTATTTTTTGTCCTCCAAAAACAGATTTACTGCGGTTTCCGGTTATGAGCGCGAAAAATCAGATTATTATATCATTTATAACCTGTTTACCAGGGCGACCGTAAGCCGGCGGTTTGCCCGGCACTGGCTGGCAAGCGCCGGGTATAACCTGGAGGTCAACCGGCCTCAGCATATCCGGTATGATGAGGCTGTCAAGGAGCTGGACTCCATCAATGATAAGGACTACCGGATCTCATCGGCCAGCATCAGCTTTGAGCACAACACCGTCGCCGACGTCTTGAATCCTCAAAAAGGATCCGTAATCAGTTTTTCCTGTGAGAACGCCTGCGGCGGCCTGGGGTCCGAGATCGATTACATCAAGCCCACCCTGGAAGGAAAAAACTACCTGCCTCTGCCGCGGGGTCTGGTCTTGGCTGGAAGGGCGGGATTTCAAACCATCAAACCCATTGAAAGTACGGATGAGATTCCGATTTACAGGCAGCTTTTTTTGGGCGGGAGTAAAACGGTCCGGGGGTATGCCTATCAGGAGTTCGGAGTGATCAACCATCACGGGGTTCCGGTGGATGTCTCGGGTCTTTCCTCTTTTTCCGGAAATATTGAGCTGCGGTATCCGATATACCGGGAAATTTCAGGGGTGGTGTTTCTGGATATGGGGGTTTTGGATGACGACTACTTCAGGTATGATTTCAGTAATATGAGGTATACCACCGGCCTGGGGCTGCGCTATGACACGGTTATCGGCCCGATTCAGCTGGATTTCGGCTACAAACTGAATCCGCCGAAACGGGTGGAGGGGCTGGCCCCTGATCTTGAGGATATCGCGAAGGCGGATCGGTGGCGGCTTCATGTGAGCATCGGACAGGCGTTTTAAGAGAATGTTGAAAAACTATTCCGTTTGCCTATACGGCGTTAAAATTTGTTTCAGAATGCTTATTTGAGTGTGAAGTTTAAAGTGAGCTAAAGTGCCTAAAGTTAAGGACTGCGATAGTCGCGCGATCATTTATATAAAAATTGAAAATGCCGAAGGCATTAACCACAACTTTAGTCACTTCAAACTTCAGTCACTCCACACTTTTTAGACTTTTATATGCAAAACATTCCATCAGAACATAAACCCAGAAAAGAAATAAAGCGCACCGGAAAAAAACGGACAGGGGTTTTTTTGCGGATTCTGCTGTATGGTGCGGCGGCGGTCTGCGTGATAGCGGCTGCGGCATTTTTTGCTTTACGCACTCAGCCGGTGAAAGACGCGATGAAGCGGTTTGTGACCCGAGCGATTGAAGAAAATACCGGCATGCGGTTGGAGTTTGTCGAACTTGGCGGAAACCCGCTTTTTGGCCTAAAGATTCGGGGTATCACCCTTACGGAACCCGGGGCCGTATCCCCCCTGTTCTCGGCGGACCGGGTCGAGGTTTCATACAGCGTTTCCCTGCTGCTTTTCCGCATGGTTTGGATCCGTCATCTTCAAATTGACGGGGCGGCCCTTGATCTTGAACGGCTGCCTGACCGCGCATGGCCGGTGAAAACCGCTTTGCAGGAAAGCCCGGCGGAAAAATCAGACGGGTTCCGCATCGCCATTCGGGACCTGGAAATCCGCAATGCCAAGGCCGCTGTTTTGCTTCCCGGCGGTGATTATAAGAACCCGCTTCATGTGACGGGCCTGGAACTCCGGGCGACCTTAAATATCGGGTCAACCCTTTCTTCAAAGATCAGACATCTTGCGTTTAGCCTGGACCACCCCGAGCTTGCCCTCACCGAGGCGTCCGGTTATTTTCGTTTTCAGCCGGACACCCGCTGTCTTGATTTTGAAGGGATTAAAATAAAAACCAAAGAATCTTCTTTAACCATAGACGGGCGGTCGGAGTTGTTAGCGCAAGCGCCCCATATCGATATTCATGCGGGAATCGAGGCGCTTTCGCTGTTTGAGATCGGACGGATCCTGTCGATTCGAATGCCCAAAGAGGGAGTCCTTACCGGAAGCCTTCAGGCCAGGGGAACGCCTGAAAAAATAGAGCATTTGTTGGAGCTGAACCTGGGCAGGGCCGGGGTTCGCTCCGAGGGAAGCATCAGTCTGGATAGATCCGAAGGACTTGCGTGCGATATCCGCGGCATCCTGACCGGATTGAACCCGGCGGAGCTGCCGGTCAACCTGAGCCTGCCAGCCGGAGAGATCAATGGGGAGGTTTCCTTCAAAGGACAACGCTTGAATCGGACCGACCGCAAGGGACAGGTATCGGTGCAGATGCCGGCTTTTTGCCTTGAAGGGTATGCGATAGACCGGGCAAGCCTGAAGGCGGATGTTCAAGGGGCGGATCTTCTGCTGGAACGCCTTCAGGTCCAAACCCCTTTTGGAAATGTCGATGCAAACGGAGGCATAACCGGCGTCTTTTCAGATAAAACAGACCCCCGATTGGAGCTTGCCGGAAGGGTATCGGCGTTCAACCCGGCGGTTTTCACTTCACAACCGGCCCTTGCCGGAAGCATTGATGCGGACGTGAAGGCAAGGATTCAGATTCCGAGGGCCGCTGGTTTTCAATCCTGCATTGCAGAGATGCAGCTTTGTTTCCTCCCTTCAAGGGTTATGGAGATTGCCCTGTCATCAGGCGTTCTGGATCTGTCTCTTGCCGGCCGGAAGATGGAGGCAAGTCTTACTGTAGAGCAGGTGACCTTTCAGCAGGCTTCGGTCGAAGCCTTGACCGCGACAATGGACTGGACCGGTGATATGGGGGCGTTTTCCGCAATGGGCCGGTGCAACCTGATGGGGTTGCGGATGAACAACAGGGAAATACCCGGCCTGGATATGAAAACCACGCTTACGCCGGAATGCGCTCGACTGGAGCTGGACCTCACGGCGAGCCGCGATGCAGGACTTACCCTGTTTGCCGATATCGGCAACTGGATGGACCCGGTCAAAGAGATCGTTGTCGAACGCATCGTTTTGGCATCCGGCGGCCGGTCTGTTTTAACCAACACGAAGCCGGCCCGGCTTACCTTGTTTGAGGACCATGTGGATATCAAAACCCTGGATATGACCATGGGGGAAGGCTCCCTGGAGGTGGCCGGAAAAGCCGGATTCAGCCCGCCCTATGACCTGTGTGCATCCCTGGTTTTAAGCGATCTGGAGCTCAACCAGATTCCGGCAATCTGGAAACAACTCGAGCCCTGGGGGGTTCCCCCGTTGTCCGGACTCAGACCGGAAAAATACGGTTTGCGCGGCGTTCTAAACGGCCGGATTGAGGTCTCCGGTGATTTTCGTCAGCCGTCCTTTGCCGGAGGACTGCGGCTTGAGGACGGGTTTTTGAGCCTTAAAAGGCAGAAACTCACCTATGAGACCCTGTCCGCCGATCTTCGGCTGGAGCCCGGGATTGCATATATTTCCGACCTTAAGCTTGCAGGGGATACGGAAGGGCGGTTACAGGTGTCCGGTTCAGTCACCTACGACAATACCGGCCCCAGGGCATTGAACATTCGAGCTGTCGGAGAGGACCTGAGCGCACCGGTGTATCCGGGGGTGGATGCAAGGATAGCCGCAAATCTCACCCTTTCCGGAGATGGGAAGGCCCCGATGCTGTCGGGGGATATAACCGTGCGCGAAGGCCGCGTGGATCTTGATCGTTACTGGGAAACCCAGCCCTCGGAGATCGAGGTGGTCCGGCCGGCGTCGGACGAGAGCAAGGTGATCCGGATATCCGATGAGGCGTCCGATTCTTCTTCATGGATGGATTCCCTGGCCGCGGATGTACGGGTGGTGATCCTGAAAGATTTCTGGCTCAAGGACCCGGATCAGTCCGTGGAGATCAGCGGGGATATTGATTTGAAAAAGCAGCCCGGCGGCTCGTTTCTGCTTTACGGGCCGCTTTCTTGTGTGAGGGGGAGCTACCGGTTCCGCGGAAAGATTTTCGACATCACCCGAGGAGAACTGAACTTTATCGGCCAGGAGGAGATCAATCCCCCCGTGAGCATCGATGCGGAGACCCGGATCAAGGATGTGAAGCTCATCGTTCACCTCACCGGCACCTTTGAAAGGTTGAATATCGCTTTAGACAGCGAGCCGGCCATGGATGAGGCGGAGATCATCTCCTATCTGATGTTCGGGCGTCCCCAGGAGACCCTGTCCGAGGAGGAAAGCTTCAGCGCCCAGGAGGCGGCTTTGAGCCTGACCGGCGAGGTCGCCGTAGATGAGTTGAGGAAGGTTTTCGGGGATCGGTTCGGGGTGGATTACTTAAACATCACCACCGGCGGCGGGGATCTTCGGCAGGGGTCCCTGGACCTGGGAAAGTATGTGACCCCCAAGGTTTTTGTTATTTACCGTCAGGGGTTTACAAAAGACAGCCCCCGACAGATTCAGGTCGATTACGATATCAGCAGGAGCTTCAGGCTCAGAACGGAGATTGACGAGGAAAAAACATCGGCGGTGGATCTGATCTGGAAGCATGAGTTTTGATGGACCCGGCCACAGCCTGTCTGATCCGAGGGTTCGGCAGGCAGGTCCCGGTCCTAAAAATCGCGCACAAAGGTATTTCATTGATCCTTGTCATGGGGATTTTTTATAGTGATCCGACGATTCGCGATATAATCATATGGGAGGACTGGACATGGATTCTGTTTCCATCGGCCCCTTAAAAAAGGTTTCGCTGGTTTACACGGCCGGCAGGACCCCGGATTCGGCGGACCTTATTCATACCCCGAAGCCGCTTGAATTTATTTTCGGTCTGGGGGTTTCCGGGTTGACCCCGTTTGAATACGAGCTCGCCGGCAGGCGTGCAGGGGAGCAAGGGGTGATTCAGGTGGATCGGGCAACGGCCTTAGAGGTTTTCGGCCGTCTTCTGCCCTGGCGCCTGGAACTGCCTTCAAGCCCCGATCCGTTTTATCTGCATTACAAGATAACCGGGATTTCAAACGCCGAATCACGGGAGGTGGTCAAGGCCATGGCTGAGGCAAGCGCCTGCGGCGGCGACTGTGATTGCGGATGCGGGTCTCACAAATGAAAAAGCCGCTTAGTCCTTGAACACCAGCTTTCCGCCGATAAACCCTGCAATGCCCGCGGCCGCCAGCAGGACCAGATGAAGCAGGAGAAAAACGATCCGTGCGGCGGAAGGGGTTGTGGTGATCCCCGGGTCAATCGCGTACCACACCACGAGGATCAGGGCGGCGGTCGCCACCACAAACGCTGCGATGATTTTGGTCACAAACAGCGGGGTTTTGCTGCTTCTGTATTTTTTATGCCATTCATTAAACCCGGCGAGCATCACCACCGGCAGACAGACCAGCACAAAGACCAGGTTGTAGAACGCCGCCGTGGACAGGCTCTCAAACCGAAAAATCACCGACAGAAAGACAAAGAGAAACGCAGCCGGCGCCACGCCGTTGGGAACATGGGCGGAAATCGGATGAATATGGTGCTGAATCATCAGGTCGGTGATGCGATGGTAAAGAGACGCGCCCTGAAACGGTTTTGATGAAGATTTCGGCGGGGCTGCGTTCTTTTGTGGCGTAACTTCGATGAACAGGCTTTTATCCGCTCCGCAAACCGGGCATTTTTCCGGCGGCTCTTCCCCGGTATGGATGTATCCGCAGATCGTGCATTGCCATTGTTTCATGATGCCCCCTTGATGATTATCGGTATGGGTTTACCTGAACCTTGAAGCCTGATTTTAGGGTTGAGTAAACAGGCTGTCAATGGTATTCATTTTATATTTAAGGATTTCAAACCATGGACCCAAACCTTAAGATTTAAGAGGCATGAGGAGGAAAAAACATGGGTAAATCGAACGGGATGAAAGTTTTCGTCTATGTCGTCGGTCTGGCGTTTCTTCTGGTATTCTGTTCTCATGCGGCCCCGCCGCCAAAACCCGGTCCTGATTTTGTGTGGATTGAAGCGCACACGACGCAGGATGGAATAGAGGTTCCCGGCCACTGGAAGTATGTGGGGCCGGAAATCAAAGGGCGTGCCTGGGTGCCGGGACATTATAACGAGAACGGCAAATGGGTGGAAGGGGAGTGGAAAAACCTTCCTCCTCCACCTGGTCCGAAAGCGGTTTGGACGCCGGGCCATTACGGACCGCATGGGAGATGGATTCCCGGGCATTGGCGATAGACCGGAGAAGGCCTATGCCGCTGATGGTGTCGGCCGGTTTCTGAAACCAGGCGGCGGAACCCCAGGTGAGCAACCTTAAGCTTATCATAGAATACGACGGCAGCGCATACCACGGCTGGCAGAGGCAGGCGAACCAACCCACCATTCAGGAGGCCATCGAGACCGCCCTTTCCAGGATGACCAGGGAGGCGGTTTGTGTGATCGGATCGGGCCGAACAGACGCCGGGGTTCATGCCCTGGGCCAGGTCGCCAATTTTCACACTCAGGCGAACATTTCGCCCCGGGCCATAAGGGCGGGTTTAAACAGCCTGCTTCCCCATGACATCGTGATCAAATCCTGCGAGAGCGTGGCGGAGGACTTTCACGCCCGGTTTCAGGCAACGAAAAAGACGTATTGCTACAGGATTTTAAACCGTCCCCTGCCGGCGGCCGTGGGGCGCCAGTACGCCTGGTTTATTAAAAAAAAATTGGACCTCACCGCCATGCAGGAATCCGCCGCTGTTCTGGTCGGCACCCATGATTTCAAATCCTTTGAAGCCGTCGGAAGCCCCAGGGCGGATACCATTCGAACGGTGTCCGCGGCAAGGCTCAGGGACGCGGGAAACGGTTATCTGGTGTTTGAAATCTCCGCCGATGGGTTTTTAAGGCATATGGTCCGCAATATCGTCGGCACCCTGGTGGATGTGGGCCGGGGAAGGATTTCAACCGATGATTTCAGGAAAATTTTATCGGCCAGGGACCGCTCCCTTGCCGGGGCTACCGCGCCTCCCCACGGTCTTTTTCTGGTTCGCGTGTTTTATGACGCATTAGTAAAAAGTCAGCTGTGAGCGAGATTGAGGATTTCGGGGAAATAAGCGGTTTGCGTTGAATGCGTTAAAAATTGCAAGCTGTTTGAGGCGCCTGCGCCGAGTTCTTGCAATTTAGCATTCAATGCAAATCGCGCCCCGAAAGACTCA
>DYLE01000235.1 GCA_020722245.1 Desulfonema limicola | reverse complement strand
CCTGGTTGTGGGCGACCCCGCCGACGATCTTGCCGGTTTCGATCTCCTGGGGCGGCGGGCATTTTTTCGCCCGCGCGATGACCGGACCGAAATCTTTTTGCCCGCCTACCGGCCGGTCCGCGATATGGGCGACGCCGGGGTAATTGACCACGCCGGTGGTAAACAGCCGGTCCTTGTAGGTATTATCGCTCTTAATAGGAATCAGGCAGTTGGTGGTCAGAATAATAGCGCCGTTGAAGGTTTCAAAGTCCTTGTTCTGATGCCACCAGGAGCTGCCGTAGTTGCCGATGAAGTGGCTGTATTTTTTAAAGGCCGGGTAGTAGTTGGCCGGCAGCATTTCGCCGTGGGTATAGACATCCACGCCGGCGCCCTCGGTCTGCTTGAGCAGCTCCTCCATGTCTTTTAAATCATGGCCGGAGATGAGGATGCCGGGGTTTTTGCCCACGCCGATGTTGACCTCGCTGATCTCCGGGTGGCCGTAGGCGGCGGTGTTGGCCTTGTCCAGCAGGGCCATGGTGTTGACCGCGTTTTCGCCGGCCTTCATGACCAGGGCGATCATCTCGTTTACTGAAAGGTCTCTGGTGGTGGACGCCAGGGCCTCCATCAGCGCGGCGTAAATCTTGTCGTCTTCAAACCCGAGGATGGCGGCATGATCGGCATAGGCGGCGATGCCCTTGCAGCCGATGATCAGCAGCTCCCGCAGGGAGCGCACGTCCTCGTTTTTCGCGGCGGTGATGCGAAGCTCGTCGGACAGGGCCTTGGCCATGATGGCCGCCTTGTCCATGGCCATCCAGGTGGCGCAATCGGGCAGGGCACCGGACAGGCCCGCCCTGGCTTTTACGGCCTCGCGCACCTTGAGGCCTTCCCGGATGCGGTCGATGATCACCTCATCGTCCCAGGCCACATTGGTAATGGTGGTAAACAGGGCGCGGCAGATAAAATGGGCCGCTTCCCGGTCCAGGATGCCCTTCTTGTTCAGCGCCTCGCCGAAAACCGCAATACCTTTGCAGACGTAAATCAGCAGGTCCTGAAGGTCCGCGGTCTGCTCGGGTTTGCCGCACACGCCTTTAATCGTGCACCCCTGATTTTTGGCTGTTTCCTGACATTGAAAACAAAACATGGTCGTTCCTCCTTGTTGTGGGTTGATTGTTTAGGTATTACCGACAGAACGACACTACAGTATCGGGTTTGCCGTTTCCTTGATTTAAGTCAAGCCATAGAAAATTTTTTTAAAAGCCTTTTAAAACGCGACCGATTTTTGTTCAGCCCTGCAATCAAGAGATGATGTTATTTAAAACCGCTATCCTGGTGTTTCCGGGCAATGGTTCCGGCCAGCCGATCCAGCGCCTCAAAATCAGTATCCGAAGGCAGCCCCTTGCATAACACCGGATCGATCACTTCGACCTTTAAATTGGGAATCATGGCAGCCAGTGTCTCCACGGTCTTGCCGCCCCATCCATAGGACCCGACGATCGACAGGAATTTCGCTTTAGGCCGCAGGGCATTGGCCAGAAAGGCGGCATAGGCGGCCAGCGGGTGGGGCCCGGCCAGAACCGTGGGCGTGCCCACCACAAGGGTGGCGGCGTCCACCAGCGACATGGCCAGCCTGCCGATATCGGTGACCACCAGGTTGAACAGCTCCACCCGGACGCCCTTTTTGACCAGGGCCTGCGCCAGATAATCGACCATCCTTTGGGTGCTGCCGTGCATGGACACAAAGGGCACGACCGCCAGGTTGCGCGGCGGGCCGCTCACCCATTCCCGGTAGGACTCCATGATCCAGGCCGGTTTGTCGTAGATCTGGCCGTGGCTGGGCGCGATCATGTCAATTTTATAGTTTTTCAGCTTTTCGATATTTTTTTCAATGACGTTGCGAAACGGCATCATGATTTCGGCAAAATACCGTTTGGCCGCCTCATGCACCCGGCCCTGGTCGATGACAAACAGATCGCTGGTTGCAATATGGGAGCCGTAAAAATCGCAGGTGAAAAGAATGCGGTCCTCCTCCAGATAGGTCACCATGGTTTCCGGCCAGTGGACCCAGGGGGTGTGGATGAATTTAAGGGTTTTATCGCCCAAAGACAGGACCTGGCCGTCTTCCGCAATGACAAAGGCGCTTTCGGGAAGTTTTAAAAGATCAGCAAGCATGTTGGCGGCCTTGGGCGTTACGACCACCTTTGCCTCTGGAAACCGCTTAAGCACCTGGGGAATGGTTCCGGAATGGTCCTGTTCGGCATGATGAGAAACGATATAGTCGATTTTAGACACGTCATTGAGCTGCTTCATCAGTGTTTCCGCCATGGGCGGATCCACGGTGTCCAGCAGGGCGGTCTTTTCGCTTCCTTCAATCAAATAGGCATTATAAGAGGTGCCGTCGGGGAGCGGAACCAGAGAATCAAAAAGACGCCGGTCCCAGTCCACAGCGCCCAGCCAGAATACCTTTTCTTTTATTTTTCTTTTTTCCATATTCATGCCTCCTTCAAATAAATGGTTACAGGTATTTATCCTTGAGCAACTTCGCCATCTGATTTACCGCGGCAAACGCCCGCTCCACGGTGCGCTCCTTGTCCGGGTTGATCAGGCAGCAGGTGGCCGGAGACAGCATGCTGCGGGCGATCATCCGTTCCTTGTCGATGCCCTTGGACCACAAAGCCTCCCAGGCGGTCTCAAGACGCTGAATCAGGGAAGGCAGCTCTTCCTGGGAAAACGCCTCAAACCCCGTGGGCACAATGCCCCAGATCAGCACCCCGCCCCGGTCGAGGAACCTTTTAATGGATTTGACGTAAGACGCAAAGATTTCCCCGTTGGTGTAAACGTCAAGGGAGAGCACATCCAGATCCAGGTTGAGCAGAAAATCCCAGTCCGGGTTACCGCACAGATGAACCCCCCGGGGACGGTCCACCTGGGCGAAGAACTGATCCATGTCGCCCTTGGCCTTTATGTCATCATAGCCCGACATGGCCGAAAACAGAAACTGCAGCCCGGGTTCGTCCACAAACATGAAGGCGCTGGCATTGCGCGTTTTCAGCCGGTCCAGCTGCA
>DYLE01000234.1 GCA_020722245.1 Desulfonema limicola | reverse complement strand
CCGGCGGCTTCGGACAAGTTCCCGCTGGTTCGAAAAACAGCCTGCCCTCCGGCTCAGGTCGGTCAAAAACGAGGTTTCCGTTCAGGCACAAAATAGGTTTTCCTCTCATGTCCGCCCGACGCTGGGCTGGTTTTCAGGGAACCGAGGCTCGAAACAGGCGGCCAGAACCCTTGAGATGAATCGATGAGCAATCCGGCATGACCAGAAAGGATGTTCCCTTTTCGATGAGCAGATTTGGTGAGCCGCCCGATTCTGCTCGAGCCGTAAGGCTTCCTTCAGTACATAGAAACATCTCGATTCCACCGCTGCAGGCGATATCGACAGATGTGGCGCCATCCAGATCGAGTCTCGATAATTGAAATTCTGCAGCAGCAGTCGGATAGATGCGCTCAAAGGCATCGAGCGGGCGGGCCTGCAAGGCGCAAACCAGGGATGGCGCGAAATTGACGATGCGCGCCAATGTTTCGATATCGATATGCTTCGGCGTGAGTCCTCCACGGACCACGTTGTCGGAATTGGCCATGATCTCGATGGCAACTCCTTCAAGATAGGCGTGGAGTGTGTTGGGGGGTAAGAAGAGTGCTTCGCCGGGTTCCAGACAAATGAGATTCATGAAAAGCGGCGCCAAGCACCCGATATCCGCCGGATAGGCCATCAACAGCTTTCCGATCCATCCGGATTCAAGTGTTGGAAGCGCCCGGGATTCGACTTGCTGCCGCAGGGCGATCAAAACGACTTTCTTGCGTTGCGGATCGAGCTCGAGAAGCGCCCGGAAAAGCGTGCGCAAACCTGAAGCCTCATCGGCGGCATGGATCAGGGCGTTCAATTCTTCATGCAGCAGCTCCGAAAACGGCTCCATATTCGCGAGAACAGCCTCGGCTGAACGGAAGCCGCACATTGCCCAGAAAGGTGTCAACGCGCATACGCATTCCGGTTTCGGGTTGGGGTCCTTATAGGTTCTCCGAGGATCATCGATTGCCATGCCCCGGGCATTTTCCAACTGAAATCCGCAGATGGCCTGCTTCCGATCCGGGTGTGCCTGGATGGATAGCGGCCGGGATGCCGCAAGCACCTTCATCAGAAACGGCAGTTCGCTGCCGTAGCGGGAAAATATGCGGCAGCCTAAATACCGTTGCGGTTGTGCGGAAATCAGGTCGAACAGTGAAACCCAGGCATCCCCTTGCCGAAGCTCCGAAGAACCCAGCGGGTGTGCGCCGATCCACATTTCGGCGACGGGGTCGCCTGCAATGACGGGAAGCCCCAATAATTCGGGAATGGCGCTATCCGAGCCCCATGCATAATGTTTGAGTGGATTTTTCAAGACAGCCAAAGATTCCACAGTAAATTCCTCCTGTATTGGATGAACCCGAAAGCGTCGATTGGTCTCAAACGGGTGGCGTCGCCTTTGTGATAAAACCTATGACGTCAAGGGATTATCTGAGAAAAGGATCGGCTATCCTACCGCTGATCCGCTCTTTCAGCCGGTTTGCCAGCCCGGCGGGGTCTTCATCGTTTTCCGTATCGAAGTCAATGGCAAAACGCGTTTCGGCCCAGGTCAGCGGTTCCATCGTCAGCAGTTGTTTTTCGAGGATGTCCGGACCGGCATCCGAAACGCCTTTTTCGCGCTTACGGATTCTGCGACGCAGGGTTTCTGCGGAAGCCCGGAGCGCCACGATGCAAAAAGGCACATGCCGCTTTTCGGCAACCTGGCGAAACCGTGCTCTTTCCGATGCCCTGAGGAATGCTGCATCCACAATTACGGTGTAGCCGGCATCGAGAATTGTCTCCGAAAGGGAAATCAGGCGATCGTAAGTAAGCCTTGCGGCATCCTGCGAGTAGATGCCTTCGCCAAACCCTGCCGGCGCTGCGGAGCGGCTTGCGATTCCGAAAATCCGTTTCCGTTCCACATCGGATCGAATGCGAAATGCGGGGAGTCTTTCGATCAGCGATCCGGCGATCCGGCTTTTCCCGGAGGCTGAGGGTCCGAAGGTCAAAACGACACCACTGACGGCGGAATGGGTCAATGCGGATGCATAGGCGATGTATCGGCAGAATTCTTGCATCGAAGCTTCGGCCTCACCACCACGGATTTCCTGTCTGGCCCGGATGAGCCGAACTTTTGCCCGCACCATCGCCCGGTAAACCATATAAAAGCGAAGCAGCCCCAATCCTTCGAAGTCACCCGTACGCTCCAGATAACCGTCCAGAAACCGTTGCGCGAAGGCAAACGCATTCTGAAAGCCCAGATCCATCGTCAGAAACGCACAATCGTTGATGACATCGATCCATCGCAGATAGGGATCGAATTCGATGCAATCGAAGACGAGCGGTTTGTCCGCAATCCAGGCGAGATTTTTCAGGTGAAGGTCTCCGTGGCATTCCCGGACTTTTCCGGTTCGGCTTCGCTCCAGGAAGAGATCGAATTGGGCGCGATAGCTCCCGGTGCTCCACGAAGC
The DNA here is from genome assembly GCA_020722245.1 of Desulfonema limicola. GTDB lineage: Bacteria > Desulfobacterota > Desulfobacteria > Desulfobacterales > Desulfosalsimonadaceae > DYLE01. Next base: position 587 of record DYLE01000234.1, on the reverse strand, counting down.
AATCGCAGAAAGCGTATTGCGGCATGTCTGTGGAGGATGCCACTGCCGAATCTGTAAAAAATTGTTCTCTACCGCACGCCAGATGGTCTCCGGTGCGCCATAAATGGAATTAACCGCTCGCTCCGCAAGGATTTCGTGAAAGGATGCGACGGTTTCCGCCAGCGCATCGATATGTCGCGAACAGAGCGATCCTTCGGCAAGCATCCGGTCCATTCGCCGGGATTCATCGAAACGGACCATTTGAACGACATATTCGATCGGATCGCCTGGGGGAGACCATCTTGGGGCTTCAGCCGTTCCATACAATGGCAGCACGCCGAGATAGATTTCGGGCGCCAAACGCCTGTTGAGCCGCACTTCCGCTTCGCAGGCTTCTTTTCGTTTTTCGAGGGTGGAGAAATCGAGGAACCCCAGATCGATCGGCTTTTTCATTTTGTAGGCAAAATGGCCGGCCAGAAGAACGAAGCTGATGTGGGTTTCGATCAGTTGAACGGTAACAACGGGGTGGGGATATCGGCTTGGATCGAGCAGGGTCTGGATGAGGGGGGGATTTCCGGTATTCAGGGCGGCCTCCTGTTCGATTCTAT
>DYLE01000021.1 GCA_020722245.1 Desulfonema limicola | reverse complement strand
GCTACGACATCGGCGAAGGCGGAAGCCATGCCTATGATCTCTTTACCAGCACCGAACCCTGCGCCATGTGCTTCGGCGCGGTGGTCTGGTCCGGCGTCACCCGGCTGGTGTGCGGGGCAAGGGCCGAGGATGCCGAAGCGATCGGTTTTGACGAGGGGCCCAAACCCTCGGACTGGGTTTCCGCCTTAAACGACCGCGGCATCGAGGTGGTGAGGGATGTGCTTCGAAAGGAAGCATCGGCCGTGCACCAGGCCTACCTGGCAGAGGGAGGCGTCATCTACAACCCCGTCCGAAAAAACCTGATAAAACGGCCATAATCAAGGAGACGGCCATGCCCTTTATTTATCTGGCGCTGATCTGCCTGGGTTTAGGCATCCTTGTCTGGATCGCCGGAAACATCGTCCATAAACGCGAAAAATCGAAAAAAAAGACGTCCCGTTCAAAGCCCAAAAACTACGCGGAAACCCTGGGTATCATCGCCAAGCTCATCTTCCTGCTGGCGGCCTTTTTTTTCGTTATCGGGTTTATGCTTGTGGGGGGATCACAGACCGGACGATAAGAGGCACGATCCATCACAGCCTTTCTTTCAGCAGCCGGTTGACGATCTGGGGGTTTGCCTTCCCCTTTGTCTCCTTCATCACCTGCCCCACAAAAAATCCGAACAGCTTGGTTTTGCCGGCCCTGTATTTTTCCACCTCGCCCGGATTATCCGCCAAAACCCTGTCCACTGCGTCCGTGATGGCGGACTCATCCGTCACCTGAACCAGCCCCTTTTCTTCAACAATCCGCCCGGCGGGTTTGCCGGATTTCACCATCTCCTCAAACACGGTTTTGGCGATCCTGCCGCTGATCAGGCGGTCTTCCATCAGCCTTAAAAGCTCCGCCAGCTGCGCGGCGGACACCGGAGACGCGTCAATTTCTTTGCCCTCGGCGTTTAAAAGCCCCAACAGGTCGCCCATGACCCAGTTGGCGGCCATCTTGGGGTTTTTGACCTGTTTGGCGCAGTCCTCAAAATAATCGGCCAGCTCCCGGCTGGAGGTCAGCACCTTGGCGTCGTACTCGGGCAGGGCGTACGACTCGATAAACCGCGCTTTGCGCTTATCCGGAAGTTCGGGAAGGCCGGCGCGGACCTCCTCGATCCAGGCCTCGTCGATAACCAGCGGCACCAGGTCCGGATCCGGAAAATACCGGTAATCATGGGCCTCCTCCTTGCCCCGCATGGAGGTTGTCCGGTTTTTGGCGCTGTCCCACAGCCGGGTCTCCTGCGCCACCTCCCCGCCTCCGGCCAGCACCTCGGCCTGTCGTTTGATCTCATAGGCCAGGGCGCTTTCCACATGCTTGAATGAGTTTAGGTTCTTCAGCTCCGTGCGGGTCCCCAGCTGATCCGATCCTTTGGGCCGAACCGAGATATTGGCGTCGCACCGGAAGCTTCCCTCCTCCATGTTGCCGTCGCTGATGTCCAAGTACCGCAAAATAGCGCGGACCTGCCTCAGATATGCGCCAGCCTCCTCGGGGGACCGGATATCCGGTTCGGAAACAATCTCAAGCAAAGGGGTGCCGGTGCGGTTTAAATCAACCCGGCTTACCGGCCGGTCCGGATCATGAATGAGCTTTCCTGCGTCCTCCTCCATGTGAATCCGGGTGAGGCCGATTCTTTTGGTGCTGCCGTCCGCCAGGGTGATATTTACATGCCCATGAAGGGCTATGGGCAGCTCGTACTGGGAGATCTGGTAGCCCTTGGGAAGGTCCGGGTAAAAATAGTTCTTCCGGGCGAACCGGTTTTGCCGGACGATTTCGCAGTCTGTGGCCAGGGCCATGCGCAGGGCATAGGCCACCACCTTTTTATTTAACACCGGCAACACCCCGGGCATGCCCAGGCATACCGGGCAGACCTGGGTATTGGGAGCGGCCCCGAACCGGGTGGAACACCCGCAGAAAATCTTGGATTCGGTTTTAAGCTGGGCATGGACCTCAAGCCCGATGACCGGTTCAAATTCCATCTGCTTTTCCCTGTTTTATACTGCCTGCTGAATTTTCTGATGCTAAAACCTGCAAGGTCCTTTTATGTTATCATTTAGCTTCAATCGTCAACCCTTATTTACGGTGAGAATTTTTATTTTATTTTGACAACACCAAAGGGTAAATTTATGATCTTCAAAAATGTAAGGGGGATTCACTGACAAGATGAAATTTTTTCTATGCGTTCTGGGGATGGTGATGATCGTGGAAGGGCTCCCCTACTTCGGGTTCCCCGGCAACATGAAGGAGATGATGAAAAAGGTTCTCGAACTTCCGGATGACACCCTGCGTAAATTCGGGCTTGCACTGATGGCCGCCGGGCTTTTGCTGGTCTATCTGGGAAAAACCTGAACCGGGCGCCTTCCTTGATGATGGCTGATTTCAAAAAATCAGGGGAGCCCTGACCCTGGATTCAACGGACAAGGATTGAAAAAAAATGGATATCATCGAAGCTGCGCTGGTCGAAAAAACATGGAAAGAGGTCGCTGGTTTCAGCCCGTCGCAGTGCGCTGAAGAGATGCGCAAGCTGGCCAAAAAACAGCCGGAACTTGTCAGCTTCATGGTGGAGTTCAACCTGGAGCTTCAGGATGAGGCCCAGGGGCTTGCCATTTATCTGTTCTTTGTGGTCTATCGTATCTTTGAAAAAGGATATAAAAAAAAAATTAAAAAGATCAGCGCCGATGAGATCATCGCATCCTATGATGACAATGAAAAGCTTTTAATCAAACTGGAACAGGCCCATGAAAAATTTTATGAACGGATCGCCCGCGTGCAGATATCCAGCCAGCCGAACATCATTCAATATGTGGTGGATACCCTTTTCGAAGCCCCGTCCACAGAAGAACCCGTCTATCTTGATGAGGGGGAATACGGCTATATTTTTTTGCTGCTCAAAACCGTCATCGATGCCTTAAACAAAAAAACGTCGGGTCAAGTCAGACGGCCTTAATCGCCTAGGCCGTATTTTTTAAATCGTAATGACTCAGGTGGATAGACTGAAGGTGGAAGGTAGAAGACTGAAGGTGGGTTGTCCCCATGTTTGCCATATCGGATTATGACTACCATCTGCCGGAAAAACTGATCGCCCAGACCCCCGCGGGCCGCAGGGATCAATCCAGGCTTCTTCATTTAAACCGCGCCGACGCACAGGTTTCCCACCACCGGTTTGCCGACCTTCCGGAACTTCTCCAACCCACGGATTTACTGGTGGTCAACGACACCCGGGTGATCCCGGCCAGGCTTTTTGGAAAAAAGGAAAGCGGCGGACGGGTGGAGCTGCTGATCATCGACTATGCCTCGGCGATTCAAAACCGGGGGAACGGACAAACCCATGCCTGCGAATGCCTGATCCGGGCCTCCAAAGCGCCAAGGCCGGGTACCCGCATGGATTTCGGCCCGGAGTTAAGCGCCGTGGTGAAAACAGCTTATGACAGGACGTTTCTGGTTGAGTTCACCTGCATCAAACCCTTTGACGAGCTGATTGAGCGGATCGGGGTGATGCCGCTTCCCCCCTACATCAAACGCAGCCACCCCTCGGATCACGCCCCCATGGACAAGACCTCCTATCAGACGGTCTACGCCGCCCACAAGGGGGCGGTGGCCGCACCCACCGCAGGACTGCATTTTTCAGAAGAGCTGCTTGAACAGCTGCGCTGTAAAGGGATCGAGATCGTGGCCGTCACCCTTCACGTGGGATACGGCAGCTTCATGCCGGTGCGCGTCACCGACATTCGAAAGCACCGGATTCACGCCGAGGGATACGAGATTTCACAATTCGCCGCTGAAGCCATCAACGCCGCAAAGGCCAAGGGCCGGCGCATTGTGACGGTCGGCACCACAACGGTCAGGACTTTAGAATACGCAGCCGGAGATGATGGATGCATTACACCCGGGACCGGGGTCTGCGACCTGTTCATCTACCCCGGATACCGGTTTAAAATCACGGACGCGATGATCACAAACTTCCACCTGCCGAAATCCACCCTGCTGATGCTGGTGGCCGCGTTCGCCGGGCTGGATCGCATCCTCGGCGCATACGCCGTCGCCATACAGGAAGGATACCGGTTTTACAGCTACGGCGACGCCATGCTGATCACGTAAAAAGCCCTTGATCCCGCTTTGCGGTATTTTTACAAAAAGGAACTTATCGGTTCCTTTAAAATATTTTCACCACACAGCGCACAGAGAAAAAAATAAAAAATTTTTCTGAGTCCTCTGTGCTCTCTGCGGTTAAACCCTTTATTTTTCGAGTTTGGAAAGCCTAAGTTCCATGGAAATGACGCGTAGCTTTCGAATACAAAAAAAATCAAGCACAACCCAGGCCCGAACGGGGCTTCTGAAAACCGCCCACGGCATGGTGGAAACCCCGGTGTTCATGCCGGTGGGCACCGCCGGCACGGTAAAGGCGGTCAGCCCCGAGGAGCTGCGCGCCTGCGGGGCCCAAATCATCCTGGCCAACACCTATCATTTATACCTCAGGCCCGGGTGCGATGTCATCAGCGGGTTTTCCGGGCTGCACCGTTTCATGAACTGGAACGGCCCCATCCTCACCGACAGCGGGGGGTTTCAGATCTACTCCCTGGCTAAAATCTCAAAAACCACCGATGCCGGGGTTGAGTTTCAATCCCATATCGACGGATCCCGGCATCTCCTGACCCCGGAAGACGCCGTAACCATCCAGACCTGCCTTGACGCGGACATCATCATGTGCCTAGACCGCTGCATCCCCTACCCCGCGGACGAGAAAACCGCAGAGGAGGCCCTGACACAGACCTCCGAATGGGCGAAACGATGCGAAAACACATGGAAAGCCCGATCAACAAACGGCCAAAACCTGCTGTTTGGCATCATGCAGGGGGGAATGTTTGAGCACCTCCGCCGGCGATCCGCGGATCAGCTCCTGGAAATGGACCTTCCGGGGTATGCGGTGGGCGGGCTCAGCGTGGGAGAGCCCAGGGGAATGATGATGGAGATGGCCGACTTCTCCCTTGCGCTGCTGCCGGAGGAAAAGCCCCGCTATGTCATGGGGGTGGGAACCCCCAGGGAGCTGGTGGCTCTTGTGGGTATGGGGGCGGACATGTTCGACTGCGTCATGCCGACCCGAAACGCCAGAAACGGCCAGCTGTTCACCTCATCCGGAATCATCAACATCGACAACGCCCGGTTTAAATACGACATGGGTCCGGCGGATCCCTCCTGCGGATGTTACACCTGTCAAAACTACTCCAGGGCTTACCTGCACCACCTTTACCGCTCAAGGGAGCTGCTATCCTACCGGTTAAACACCATTCACAACCTCCATTACTACCTGAACCTGTTTCAATCCATGCGAAAAGCCATATCCGAGGACCGGTTCGAGCGGTTTAAAAACGCCTTCGACAGCCTGCAGGAATACGAAAAGGATGCCTCCTGAAAGCAACCCGGCTGAAAACTGTTTGCAATACTCAATAAACAACCTTATTATACCTATTTGAATTAAACACTCAGAGGTGATTTCGTAAAAGGAGGATAAAAAATGAGGGAAAAGGTTCAACAGGTGATCAATAAAATCCGGCCGACGCTCCAGGCCGACGGCGGCGATGTGGAGCTGGTCGATGTGGAAAACGGCATTGTCAAGGTTCGTCTTAAAGGGGCGTGCGCGGGGTGTCCCATGTCCCAGATGACCTTAAAAAACGCGATTGAACGACAGTTGAAAAAAGAGATTCCCCAGGTCAAGGCGGTGGAGCCGGCCAACTGAGGTCTGATCCGGAGGCGGTGATGACGATTTCAAAGAAGATCGAGTGCTTTATCACTCGATCTTCCTGGATTCGCAGGATGTTTGAGGAGGGCGCCCGGCTTAAGGCGCTTTACGGCGCGGATAAGGTCTATGACTTCAGCCTGGGAAATTCCAACCTGGAGCCGCCGGCGTCGTTTAAAACAAAATTAAGAGAGCTGGCCGGAAGCGATGAGGCCGGTGCCCACGCCTACATGCCCAACCCCGGCTATCCCCATGTGCGAAAGGCGGTGGCCGATTACCTCTCCCGGGAGCAGGAAGCGGAAATCACCCCAAACGAGGTGCTGATGACCTGCGGGTCGGCCGGGGGCCTCAACGTGATTTTAAAAACCATTCTGGACGCCGGAGACCAGGTGATTACCCCGGCGCCCTATTTCGTCGAGTACAACTTCTACGTGGACAACCACGGCGGAAGCCTAAAGACCGCGGCCACCCGCCCCGACTTTTCTTTAGACCTCAACGCCATTGGAGCGGCGATCTCGGAAAAGACCAAGGCCCTTCTCATCAACTCCCCCAACAACCCCACCGGCCGGATCTATTCTGAACAGAGTTTAAGGGATCTGGGACGGCTGCTTGCTGAAAAAAGCAAAAAATACGGGAAAACCCTATACCTGATCTCCGACGAGCCCTACCGAAAAATCGTATACAACGGAACCCAGGTGCCCAGCATTTTTTCCTGCTACCCAGAAAGCATCATCACCACCTCCTATTCCAAGGATCTCTCCCTGCCCGGGGAACGGATCGGGTTTGTGGCGGTCAATCCCTCCGCAACCTACAAAACCGACCTGATCAACGGTATGGGGCTGGCCAACCGGATTTTAGGGTTTGTCAACGCCCCGGCCCTGATGCAGCGGGTGATCGCCGGTCTTCAGGGGGAAAGCGTGGATCTGTCCCACTATACCCGAAAGCGAAAACTGCTGTGCGACGGACTTAAAAACATAGGCTACGAATTTATCGAACCCCAAGGCGCGTTCTACCTGTTTGTTCGATCGCCGATTCAGGATGATGTAAGGTTTGTGCAGGCCCTTCAGGAGGAGCTGATCCTGGCTGTTCCGGGGATCGGCTTCGGCGGGCCGGGGCATTTCCGTCTGGCGTTCTGCGTGGATGACAACACCATCACCCATGCCATGCCGGGGTTTCAAAAAGCATTTTCCCGATATCATGCCTGACTTTCAATCTTCCAAGAAACTTAGATTTTCCGGTTTGAAGAATGAACAAATGAACCACAGAGAGCACAAAGCATATAAAAAAAAGGCCAGCCTTTCACCTTCAGACTTCAGTCTTCTACCTTCAGCCTTCTCTCTCTGTAGTAAAAATACCGCAAAGCGGGATAAACAGCTTTTTAGACTTTAAACAGGAGGGGCCATGAAAACCCGAAGAGCGAGCTTTGCCGGAAGCTGGTATCCGGCAGGGCCTGATGACTGTGAAAAAGAGATCAAGGCTTTTCTCAAGGAAGCCCGGTTTCATATCGAACCGGATCACCAGTTTATCGGCGGGATCGTCCCCCACGCCGGATGGTACTTTTCCGGAAGCCTGGCCTGCAACGTGATCAGCGCCCTTCAGGATCCCAACCGCAAACGGCAGCCCGATGCCGTTGTGGTTTTCGGCATGCACCTTCACCCCCGGTCCCCGAGTTTTATCATGGCCGAGGGGGCCTGGGAGACCCCGTTTGGAGACATCGAGATCGAAAGCCGACTGGCCAAAGGTCTTATCGAACGATTTTCTTTTACCATCGAGACCGCGGACCGGTTCACGCCGGACAACACCATCGAACTCCAGCTGCCGTTTATCAAATACTTCTTTGATCAGACCCGCCTGCTGCCCGTCGGCCTTCCTCCGTCCGCCGTCGCCGTGGAGATCGGAAAAAGCGTGGCGGAACTGGCAAAACAGGCGAAAATGGATATTCGGATCATCGGCTCCACCGACCTCACCCATTACGGCGTAAACTACGGGTTTTCTCCGGTCGGGACGGGCCAGAAGGCCTATGCCTGGGCCAAGGATCAGCAGGATAAAAAAATCATCGAATGGATGAAGGCCATGGACCCTGAGCAGGTGATCGCCGGCGGGCTTTCAGAGCATAACGCCTGCTGCCCCGGAGCCGCGGCCGGCGCCATCGCCGCATCCAGGGCGCTGGGGGCAAAAACCGCGGCCATCGTGGGGTACAGCTCAAGCTATGAAAAAAGCCCGGGGGCTTCCTTTGTGGGCTATGCCGGCCTTGTGTTCGGCCTTTGAAAAAATCTAAAAATACTTGACATTTATCGGTTTCTTTCATAAAGAAGATATGATATAAAAATGATGGCATCACGCAGAGGAATGGCGCATATATGAAAGAACCAACGGAAAAATCGTTTCGGAATATAAACCACAACAAGGGAGGCTGTCATGCGCATCATCGATTATCAGAACATTCACCAGATGCTTAAAAAAACGGTTGAAGCAAAACCGGATGTCACTGCATACCGCTGGTTTTTGGACGCCGCCGGCACTTCGGAATCGGTCACCTGGGCGGAATACTACGAGCAGGTCAAGCAGGCGGCAAAAAGCCTGATGGCATTGGACGTCAAAAAAAATGACAAGGTGATCATACTCAGCTATTCCTGCTATAAGTGGGTATTGACCGACATGGCCGATCTGATTTCCGGCGCAGTCACCGTGGGTATCTACCAGTCCAACCTCCCTGAAGATTGCAAGTATATCATCAATCATTCCGATTCGGTGCTGGTCTTTGTTCAGAACCAGACCCAGCTTGACAAGATCCTGGAGATTCGAAACGAGATTCCCAATATTCGAAAGGTGATCCTTTTTGAGGGCGACTATAAAGGGGATGATTGGATCATCAACTATGACACCTTTATGCAGCTCGGCAAAAAAATTACGGAAAAAGACCTTCAGCAGAGGATCAAGGAGGTCAAACCCGATGATGTCGCCACCTTTGTCTACACCTCCGGCACCACCGGGGTCCCCAAGGGCGCGGTCATCACCCAGGACAACATCATCTTCACCTCCCAGTCCGCCGGGGGGTGCGCCGACGTGAGGGAAGGGGATGAAACCTTTCTTTTCCTGCCCCTGGCGCACATCTTCGCCCGCACCCTGGTCAACACGACCATGCTGGTGGGCGCCACCACCAACTTCGCCCGAAGCATGGACACCATCGTGGAAGACCTGAAAAATGCGCGTCCTCACTGGTTCCCCAGTGTGCCCCGGATCTATGAAAAGGTGTACTCGAAGGTGATCAGCGGCGCGGAGGCCAAGGGCGGAGTGGCCTTAAAAATATTCAACTGGGCAAGGTCTGTCGGAGACGAGATGGCCGACTGCCTGCTGGAGAAGAAGCCGATTCCCTTCGGACTGTCTTTAAAGTATAAGCTTGCCACCAAGCTGGTGTTCCACAAAATCCATGAGGCGCTCGGCGGCCGGCTGCGGTTCTGTATCAGCGGCGCAGCCCCGCTTGATCCGCAGATTGCAAAGTTCTTCATCGGCGCCGGGGTGCTGATCCTGGAAGGGCTCGGCATGACGGAAAACACCTCCTTTACCAACGTCAACCGTGAAAACAACTTCCGTGTCGGCTGGGTCGGACCTCCGGGACCGGGGATCGAACAGAAAATCGCAGAAGACGGCGAAATCCTTTACAAAGGCCGCAATGTCATGCGGGAATACTATAAGATGCCCGAGGAGACCGCCAAGACCTTCACCAAGGACGGATGGCTGAGGACCGGCGACCTTGGGGAAATCGATTCCGAAAACTTCCTGCGGATCACCGGCCGGAAAAAGGACCTCATCATCACCTCAGGCGGAAAAAACATCGCCCCATCCGCCATTGAGGGGCATATCGCCACATCCAAATACATCAACCAGATCGCTGTCATCGGGGACAAACGAAAGTACCTGACCGCCCTGGTCACCCTGGATCAGGAAAACGTCACGGCCTATGCCAAGGAAAAAGGGATCAGCTTTACGCGGTTTGATGAGCTGTTGAAAAACGATGAGATCCACAAGCTGATCGAAAGCGAAATCGCGGAAAAGAACAAAAAACTGGCCAAGCACGAAACCATTAAAAAATTCACCATTGTTCCGGAATTCACCATCGACAACAAGATGATAACCCCGACGATGAAGGTGAAAAAAAACATCGTTTTTGAAATCTACAAAAACGAGATCGATGCCATGTATCCCAAGGACTGATCCACACGTACCGGTCAGGCCGAAAGGATGATTTAACCGATCCCCTTACTTTTGTCGCACAGAGGTAAGGGGATCTTTTTTGAAGCTATTGTCAAATGTGAGCCCTTCTGAAATGGATAAGACCAACAAACCCGAATGGGAAAAACGGATTGTTTCGCCTGAAAGGGTGCTCGAAAAGATAGAGCCCGGCATGTGCATCTTTCTGAGCACCGGAGCCGGGGAGCCGCGCACCCTGATCAAGCACCTGATGGATTCCCGCGCGGACAACCTTCGGGACCTGGAGCTGTTTCAGCTTTTAAGCTTTGGGGACGCCCTGTCCATCAAACAGCTTAATGAGGCGAAATACCGTCTCAAAACCTTCTTTTCCGGATGGGTGGCCAACGAGGCGATCACCGCCGGCCGGGTGGACCTGATTCCCAGCCGGTTTTCCCGCCTTTCCCATCTGATCGCCTCGCGCAGGATCCAGTTCGATATCGCGTTCATTCAGATCACCCCGCCCAACCGGCTCGGCTACTGCAGCCTCGGCGTCTCCGTGGATATCGCCCAGCAGATCATAAGCCAGGCACCCCTTGTGGTCGGCGAGATCAACCCGGATGTTCCCCAGACGCTCGGCAACACCTTTGTCTCCATAGACGCCTTTGATCTTCTGGTCAAATCCACCGAGAAGCCCATCTATTTTGACCGCTGGCCGTATGACGAGGTGTTTGACAAGGTGGCGGCCAATGTAGCATCCGCCATTGAGGACGGCAGCTGCATCGCCTTCTCCATCGGACCCCTGTATGAATCCCTGGCCAGGCATCTGATCCAGAAAAGGGATCTGGGCATTCATTCCCCGATCTTCACCGACGCCCTGATGGATCTGGTGAAAAGCGGGGCTGTGACCAACCGATACAAGGAAAACTTTCCCGGCAAATCCCTCGCCTCTTACGCGATGGGCACCCCGGAGCTGATGAGCTGGCTGGACGGCAATCCCCTGGTGGAGTTCCAGGGGCTTGACAAGGTGTTCAATCCCCTGCGGATCGGCAAAAACCCGCGTTTTGTCGCGGTGGTCAACACCCGCAAGGTCGATCTGAGCGGCCGAATCGCGCTTCATATCGGAAAAGGCGCAGTGAGCACCGATCCGGCCGAGGTCATCGATTTTGTCAACGGCGCTGAAATATCCGAAGGGGGGTACACCATCTGCGCCCTGCCGAGCCGGAACTTAAAAGGGGAATCCAACATTCGGGTGTCGATAGATGACATCCCCAACCAGCTTAATGTCCGGGAATCCGTGGACCTGGTGGCCACTGAATACGGCATCGCCAACCTCAACGGCCGGACCATCCGCGAACGCGCCCTGGCCCTGGTCGAGATCGCGCACCCGGATGACCGGGCCGGCCTGATCGAGGAGGCAAAGGCTAAAAAAATCATCTACAAGGACCAGATCTTCATAAAAGAAAGCGCCAAGCTCTATCCCTCGGATATCCACGCCAAACACACCTTTAAAAACGGGCTGTCCGTAAGGTTCAGGGCGATCCGCCCCTCGGACGAGGATGAGATGCGGCATCTGTTTTACCGGTTCTCCGACGAATCCGTCTATTACCGCTACTTCACTCCGTTAAAGACCATGCCCCATTCCCGAATGCAGGAATACGTCAACGTCGATTACCGCAACACCATGTCCATCGTGGGGCTGGTGGGGGAGGTGGGGAAGGGGCACATCATCGCCGAGGCCCGCTACGTCAAGGACCCGAAACGGTTTTACGGGGATGTGGCCTTTGTCGTGGATGAGGCGTACCAGGGGCTTGGGATTGCAACCTACCTTTACAAAATGCTGATGCGCATCGCCAAGCAGCGGGGTCTTCTCGGATTCACCGCGGACGTTCTTCCCGGAAACAAGGAGATGATGCGGGTATTTGAAAAGGGGGATGCGGAGGTAAAGGCCACCCTGGAATACGGGGTGTACCATCTGGTTATTCCGTTTAGTTCCAAGCCAGGGGCTTCGCCTTCCTTGTGATCAGGGCCGCGGTAAAAAAAAGATAAAATCCGATTTCCAGGCTATATCATCCGCTCGATCTGTTTAATCCTTTCGTCCAGCTTTTTTGGGGAAACCGAGTGGGCGGTTTTAAGCTCCTGGGCAAAAACCGAGACCTTGTATTCCTCAATCATCCAAAACAGCCCTTCCACAGCCTCCCGTTTTTCCAAAGACGCCTTTGCGTTTAAACCGGCGATGATATCGTTTAACCGGTTGATAAACGGCGTCACCCGGGCCGCCTTGACCCGGTCCTTTTCCATATCTGCAACCCCCCTTTCCGCGCGCAGCATGATCGCCTGAATATACCGGACAAGATGAGGCATTTGTTCGGCTCGGTAGATCTCGATAAAACGCTCCGGCACCAGGCGCGAAAGAGCCTGCTCAAGCTCACAGAGCAAGGATATCGCCAACGGGTTTTCTGCACTTGCGGTTTTAAACCCCTTCAGCCTGGAGCGGGCCTCCGCATAGGCCGTAAGCACCGGCACGACCTGAGCCATCAGGTTCCTGCCCGCGGGAAGCACCTGGCAGGCCGCCGCTTCGGCATGGGCGTCAAACTCCTCTTTTGTTCGAATGTCCCTGCAAAACAGGTCTGAGACCACCCGGTCGGCCAGGTACGCCGCAACCCGATCCCTTCCCCCGAAATAAAGCACCGCCGCTTCCTTGTTCAAGGAGAGGGTTAGGAATTTGTTTAAAAACCGCATCTCCTTGGAAAAGCGTAACCGATAAAGCTGGCCCACCCCTTGGCGGTGGGAGGCATCCGCTGCGGCGGGATCCTTAAAAAGGCGGAGGTTGACGCAATCCCCCTGCTTTTCGAGACCCAGGTAGGCCGGAAATCGGTTTCCGGAGGACCCGCAAACACTGACCATGCGGGGAATCTCTGAAAACACCCAGCTTGTAACCCCCGTCATCTCCCTTTTTTTCCGCTCGGCTTCAAACTCCTTCGCATCCAGGTCCGCGGGCGTAACCCGTTGCAAAATTCCCGTATCCCGACCGCCGCAAAGCTCCCGGCCGCCCGCGTCGATGAGGGAAATCCGCATGCGCAGATGGTCGGGAAGATCCTTTTCAGACCAGACGGACGCCGGAATATCCACGCCGAACCGCTCATGAATGAACCGGCTCAACCCTCCGATGAGCGAACCCCGGTATTTGGGCATCTCCTGCATAATCACACCTATGGTATGGGAGACCGGCACCAGCTGCTTCCGGTAGGTTTTTGGAAGTCCCTTGATCAGGGCAGTAATCTTTTCCTCAAGCAGGCCGGGCACAATCCAGTCCATGGATTCCACAGGGACCGTGGAGGCCTCAAACACCGGCAGTTTCACCGTGACCCCGTCTTTCTCCCCGCCGGGTTCAAACCGGTAGCTTAATGCATAATCCTTTGGACCCAGGGGCATGGCATTGGGAAACAGGGAAAGGGGATACTGGTCAGGGTCCACGGCCAGCACATCGGAGAGCTGCATCCTTAAAAAACCATCCCCGCCTGCGGCCTTGATCCGCCTCCTCAAGGTCGCCATGTCATAGACAACGCCCAGCTTTTCCTTGTAAAACGCCAAAAGCGAAGCCTCGCTGACCAGAAGGTCCCTTCGCCGAATCCGGTTTTCAATGTCATCCACCGAATTGATCAGGGAGCGGTTGTGGACCATAAAAGGGAGCGGGTGTTTAACATCCATCATAAGCAGGGCGGACCTGATGAAGATATCCGTTGCAGCGTCCGGATCCACGGAACCGAACAGGACCGGCCGTTTGGATACGATGATCAGCCCGAAGAGGCGGACCTGCTCGTCGGCCACGACCGCCTCTTTTCGCCTTTCCCACCTGGGGTTTGAATAGCTGCGACGGCACAGGGACCCGCCTAAAGGTTCGAGCCAGGCGCTGTCGATGTTGGCCACGGTCCGGGCAAACAGCCTTGAGGTCTCCACCATCTCGGCGGACACCACCCAGGCCCCGGCCTTGTTGAACAGCCCGGATCCTGGAAAAATCATCACCTCCCGCTGCTTGGCGGCCTGGTAAATATTTTTCTCCTTTTTTTGAGCGATGTTGGTTAAAAACCCGCTTAAAATGGATTGATGCACGGCGGTATAAAAAGGCGAAAAGCCGTTTTCTTTCTGAACCGATTCCAGGGGCCGGGGCCCGGCTTTCAGATCAAGCCCGGACTCCTCCAGAATTCCCAGAACCTGTTCATGAACATCCTGCCATTCCCGCATCCGCTTAAAGGACAGGTAGTTTGTCTTGCAGAAGGACTTCAAATCCCTGGCCCGGATAAAGGGTTTTTCAGAGCCTGATTCCTTAAAACACGCCTCCCATATTCGGTATAGGGAAATAAAATCCGAGGCCGGATCCACAAACCGGGCATGGGCGGCATCCGCCTTGTCCCGGTCGTCCTCCGGCCTTTCCCGGGGATCGGCGATGGTCAGGCCGGAGGCAATGACCGCCACCTCATTTAAGCAGCCGCGGCGGTCCGCCTCGATGAGCATTCTCGACAGACGGGGGTCTATGGGAATCTTTGCCATGAGCCTTCCCTGGGGGGTCAGGCGGAACCGTGCGCCTGCTTTTTTCTTTGGGTCGACCGGCTCGATGGCGCCCAGTTCCACCAGCAGATCAAACCCGTCCTTGATCTGTTTGGCCGGAGGGGGATCGATGAACGGAAATGTTTTGACATCCCCCAGCTTCAGGGCCGTCATCCGCAGAATCACCTCGGACAGGTTGGCCCGCAGGATCTCCGGGGAGGCAAACCGCTCCCGGCCGTTATAATCCGCCTCGGAATAAAGCCGAAAGCAGACCCCGTTTTCCATGCGCCCGCATCGGCCTTTTCGCTGGTCCGCGCTGCTTTTGGAAATCGGCAGGATCGGCAGGGCGGTGGTCCGGGATCGGGGATCATACCGCGATATCCGCGCAAGCCCGGTGTCGATCACATACCGGATGCCCGGCACCGTGATCGATGTCTCGGCGACATTGGTGGCCACAATGATCTTGCGGCCTGAAAACGGGGCGAACACCTTCATCTGGTCCGCAGCGGAAAGCCGCCCAAACAGCGGCAGGATTTTTGTCGCGCGGTATTTTCGCCCCTCCAATACCTCGCAGGACTCCCGAATATCCTGCTCAGTGGGCAAGAACACCAGCATATCCCCAGCGCCCGGCTTGCCCGCGATCCGGTCCACCGCCTCCACCGCCTTTTCCACATAGGTCGATTCATCCGCATCCCCCTCGGCGGTGTCCTGCAAATAATGCACCTCCACCGGATACATCCTGCCTGACACCTCGATGATCGGGGCATGGTCAAAGGCCTCGGAGAACTTTTCCGTGTCGATGGTGGCGGAGGTGATGATCAGCTTCAGGCCCTTTCGTTTTTTTAAAAGCCCCCGCAACACGCCCAGAATAAAATCGATGTTAAGGCTCCGTTCATGGGCCTCATCCACGATCAGGGTGTCATAGGCGTTTAAGTACCGGTCATGCTGAAGCTCGGCCAAAAGGATGCCGTCGGTCATCACCTTGATATAGCTTTGGTCCTTATTGAACCGCTCATGGAATCGAATCTTATACCCCACGGATCGGCCCGGGGCCTCGCCGAGCTCTTCGGCGATGCGGTGGGCCACCGTGACGGCGGCGATCCGCCTCGGCTGGGTGCACCCGATGATGCCGGCCACGCCCCTGCCCGCCTCCAGACAGAACTTGGGCAGCTGGGTGGTCTTTCCTGATCCGGTTTCACCGGAGACCACGATCACTGAATGACCCTTAATGGCATGAATGATCTCATCTTTTTTGGCGATAATCGGAAGGCTGCTGTCATAGGAGGGTCTGGGCAGCCGGGCCTTTCGCTGTTTTCGAATTTCAGCGGACAGGATAAGCCGTTTTTCAAGCCCGAAAAGCTTCTGAAGAACGGCCGCAGCCGAAGGCTTTGGCATCCCTGTGATCCTATCGATCTCCCGGGATGCGCTGCGACGATCCGCGGACATGGCCTGCGGCAGCAGCGCCTTGAGCCTTTTTATCAGAAGGGTTATCTGCTGAGACGGCTGATCCATTTTCCTGTTCCGGGGTTTGATTTCAGCTCATCTTATGCCGACAAACCATCTTTTTCAACACCCGCGAGGCCTTTAATTTAGCCCCTCGACTGGGAACTGAAGCATCATCGGTATTTGATCCCACCGTATACCTGTTTTTAATTTTAATTGTTTTTTTTTGAATGGTTTGATATTTTTAAGTATCTTTAAAAAAGGGGGAAGCATGGCGGTTATCACCATCTCAAGGCAATTCGGCGCAGGCGGAAGAACCCTCGGAGAGCTGATATCCAAGCGCCTGGGTTACCGGCTTTTCGATGATCTGATCATTCGGGAGATCGCCAAACATGCCAAGGTCTCAAAGGGGGCGGTCATCTCCATGGAAAAAACCGCAGGAAGCGCCCTGTCCAAAATCATTTCAAGCCTGATATCCAGCAGCTATATCGCCGCCTGACCGGGGAAGACAAAGGCTACATGGATGAGGAGGGCTACATCGCCACCCTTCATGAGGTCATGACCAGGCTGGCTTCAGAAGGCGATGTGGTTCTGGTGGGCCGCGGCGGCCAGTATATCCTGAAGGATTTTAAAGACGCCATTCATATCCTGCTGGTGGCCGACATGGGATATCGCATCGATTTTATGAAACAGCACTACAACCTGACCGATGCCAAAGCAAAGGCGGCCGTCCTGAAGGCTGAAAAAAAAACGGGCCGCCCTGTATAAGCTGTTTGATAAAACCAACTACAACGACCCGAACCTGTATCACCTGGTGATCAACACCAGCCGGGTTTCCCTGGAAAAAACCGTAGCATGGTCTGCCGGCTGGTGGAAAAATAAATTCTCAGCTGTACCCTGACCCTCCCCTACCTTCCCAGAAAATCCTGTTTCAAGTCCTTATCGCAGGGTTTGTCGGAAAGCCACATGCCGAAAACGGCCTTTTTAAAATCCAGCCCTTGCAGCACCGCCTTGCGCTCGCCGTTGATGATTACGCTCAAGCCTTCGCCCGGAACATACACATAGTCACAGATATCATCATCCCCAACCTTTACATCCTGGGCGCGGATAAAGGCTTCCGTCCGCTCCCGAATGGCCTCAAAACCCTCCCCGGCGACCGCCTCCAGGCTTTCCCGCAGGGCGTCGGCCATCATGCCGGGGGTCATTAAACCGGTCATCATATGCATGCGGACCGCCATGGGTTCATCCGCATCCATGATCCTCTGGGGGTCCTGCATGGGATGCGTCAGATACAGCCCCGCCGCATAAATCGACACCAGGTATGTCGTTCGAATGCCGGCGCCGTTCAAATACAAAACCTTTCCTCCGGCCTGCATGGTCTCCGGAAGGTTTTTCCCGCCGATCTCCCTGGCGGCCGCCCCGGAAGCGGTCATCAAAAAAACCAGCATCAAAGCAAGCAGCCTCTTGGCCACAGGCATCTCCTTTCTTACCCTTCTGCATTGCCTTACGGCCCGACCCATCGCCGGCGCCGTCACTCGCCGTAAAATGCATGCCCGGTTTTTACGGCTTCATCCTGAAACCCTACTCGCCGCTCCATTTGGCGCTCCGTTTTTCCAGAAAGGCCATGGCCCCTTCAAAGGCGTCCTTGCTGGTGATGATCTCCTCGAATTTTGCGGCGGAAAATTCATAGCCGCCCAGACCCCGGTTGATCGCCTCCTTGGTGAACCTGACCGCCAGGGGGGCTGCCTTGCGGATTTTATCCATCATGACCTCCACCGCAGCCATCAGGTCCTTTAACGGCACCACCTGATTGACCAGGCCGATGCGCAGGGCCTCCCGGGCGGGAATGCGCTCGCAGGTCATGACCAGCTCCTTGGCCTTGGCCCGTCCCAGCTCATCCGCCAGCCGGATCATGGCATAAGGGCAGGTCACCCCCCGAATGGGGCCGATAAAGCCGAACTCGGCTTCTTCAGCGGCGATAATCAGATCGCACATCAGGGCCAGCTCCGCCCCATGACCCAGGGCGTAGCCGTTTACAGCGGCGATCACCGGCTTGGGGCATTCGATCAGCTTAAGGGCGACGGAGTTGCCCGAGGCAACGTCCATCTCCTGCCGGATCATGGTGATGGCCTTTACCGGATCGCTGAAATCCGCCCCGGAGGAAAACATCCCGCCTGCGCCGGTGATAATGACAAAGCGAAGATTTTTATCAGCCACCGCAAGGTCGATGGCCTGCCCCAGCTCCGTCGTCAGTTCCAGGGAAATCGCATTCTTCCTCTTGGGCCGGTTTAAGCTGATAACGGCAAAATCATTTTTAGCCTCATACAAAAGCGTCTGAAAATCCATGCAACCCTCCTATTCATCCTTTTCCTGTTTCTGCTGCTTCTGTATCTCGCTCTGCCTCAAAACCCGCTTGGCGACCTTATCCAGGCCGGCGGTGGTTCGCGGAAGCTGCTCCCGGGTCATGAACTCCACGGATTTGGGCACCGCATAAGGCGCCACCTTTCCTTTCAGGTATTCAATGACCTCCTGCTCTTTGATCTTGTCCTCGTATCCGGGCAGAGGCACGATGAACGCCTTTATCCGCTCGCTGCCGGGTTTTTCCGGGTCGGGTATTCCGATGGTGGCGACCTCATCCACCCCTGGATAGGAGGCCAGCAGCTTGTCGATCTCGCCGGTATAGACATTGAACCCGCCCACCAGCGCCATGTCCTTGGACCGGTCAACGATGTAAACATGCCCGGTATCATCCACCGTGGCGATATCCCCGGTGGCCACAAACCCCTCTTCATCGATGCCCGAGCCCGGTGTCGGCCAGAACCCGGACATCCTTCCCGGACCCTTGACCCAGAGTTCGCCGCTTAAATTTTCCTTGACCACCTTGGATATGGGGATCTTTTTTCCAGTGACCATATCCAGAATCTTTATCTCGCAGTCCACGTTTACGATCCCGATGGAGCCGGCGGTCTTTCTTTTCTCGGCCGTCTCGCTTTTAACCGCCTTTGCCGCGTTTTTTTTGGTGAAATTGGCGGTCATCTTTCCCAGCCGCTCAGGGCCGAGGCCGTGCATCACGGTTTTGAGCAGCTTCAAAAGGCCCGGCATCTTGACGACGGTGTTAAGGATATGAAACGCCCGGCCCACTGCCTCGTAGCTTCCCATAGCGGGCAAGGCCAGGTCGGCCAGAGAGACCAGGGTGGTGGTTCCGCCCACCTCCGTAGGCCCGTACACCTGCCCGATGGCGCTTTTTGTCTTTTCCGTAAACTCCCGGCCGGTATCCTGATGCAGGGGCGCCCCGCTGGAAATGCCGGTCAATCCGAGATCCTCAGCCCCCTCTTCCCTGGCCAGGCGCATGAACTGATTCGGCACCCCGATATTTAAGGTCGGGTGATACTTCTTCACCAGCCGGATGTACTCCTTATAATCCCTGGGGTCCTTCTGCAGCAGGATGGTCCAGGCATGACTGAGCTGCTGGATCGCCCCGTGATGCCCCAGGATATGAAACAGCGGCAAGGGCACGATCACCCGGCTCAACCCTTCCATCAGGGATATCAGGTAGGGCGGCATAAGGGTTCCGCTGGTGTTGACGGCGGACCCGACCAGGCTGAAATGGGGAAACATGCAGGCCTTGGGGGTGCCGGTGGTGCCTCCGGTAAAGATCACCATGGCCGTGTCTTTCTTGACATTAATATCCACATCCGGGGGCTCGGGCGGGTATTTATCGATCAGGTCGGTAAACCAGAGCACGCCCTTCTCCGGCTTGTGTTTGAGCGGATTTGAGCAATAGTCTTCGGTCTGGGTCAGGATGATTTGTTTTACGCCGCACCTTCGCGCGGCGTTTTCCACCTTGCTTAAGATATCCCGATCTTCGATGTTGGTGCGGGTGCAGATCACCGCTTCAGGCCTTACCAGATCGAACTTCGCCGCCAGGTCATCCACGGAATCCAGAATGCTCATGGGCGCATGCACGGCGCCTATTCGGGGGATCGCCAGGTCGGCGATGACAAACTGGATGGAAGACACCATCACGGTGGCCACCACGTTCCCCTTTTTAACGCCCAGGTCCGCCAGGGCCGAGGCCAGCCG
>DYLE01000233.1 GCA_020722245.1 Desulfonema limicola | reverse complement strand
TGCTCAACGCTTTTGATCTCCGCTGTCAGCAACTGCGCCGCTTTTTCGGCAGCGGTGCGGGGCTCAGAAACATCCACGCCGCGAATCAGGTTGCCGTCATTGGCATCGCCAAACAGCCCGCCCGATGCTTTTGTTGCGTTGCCATGGCTAAGGCTGATCATTGCCACGAAAGCACCTGCCGCTGCTGATGAATCAAAGCCTCCTTCTCCCAACCGAGCAATCAAATTCCATGTCTCGTTCTTCAGCAGCTTCTCGCGGAATTTCTTATAGCTGGTCAGAAAGAGCCAGTTCTGTGGCAGCACAATACTTGAGGTTCCGCCCTGGCCGCAGAGCTCCAGACAGCGGTCGAGAAAGACGGTTGCCAGATCGTTTTTTGCGGCTGAATAGTACCTTTCGCAGAAATCGCGTAGCTGCTCGTTCTGCTTGCCTCGGGCCAAATAGGGCACATTGGTCACAATAAGATGGTATTTCCCGGCCAGAATTCCGGCGGCCCGGGCCAGTCCCTGGGCCGTGACCCCGGCTTCCCTGGCTTCATCCCCTTGTTCTTCAGGCAGGGCCTTTTCCACGGCATCGGATAGCCCGTCCCACTGGACCAGTTTGGCCACAGGGGTGCGCACCGGATCAATCAGGCTGCCCAGGACCGGCGCTTTCTTGAATTCTTCATAGAGACCCACCAGGGCCACCCGAAGCTTGGAATCATCTCCGGCCAGTTTTTCCCATTCAGGCCGTGTAACGCTCACCGAAAGCCCGGAGCAGGCGACATTTAATTCCGGCAAGGTGCGGTAGCCGCCGGCGCCCGGATATTTCCAGGCAGCCAGGGCCAGGGCGAAGGCGGCCAGCTCCACACAGCGTTTGTCGATCTCCAGGCCGTGGATGTTTTCCCGCAGCACCGCATCCACGGCATCTTTGGGAGAAAGTCCTTCCAGTTCCCGGCGCATGGCGACCAGCATCAGAAACACCGCCACCAGAAAATGACCGGAGCCGCAGCAGGGGTCCAGGGTCTTCAGGTCGGCGAGTTGTTCAGGCCAGCCGTCAAAGGTCCCGGCAGCCGGCGTCCATCTTTTGTGACCAGTGCCGTCTTCCTGCTGCACAAAACGTAAGAATTCCAGCGGCACGCCGGGGATCGCCGCTTTGCGGCGCAGTTCCTCTTCGCTGCCGGCGTTTTTGAGATCGGCCTCGGTAAGCCGTCTTGCAGCCCACCAGGCTCCCAGGGAGTTGTCGAGCAGGAAGCTGACCATGTAGGGCTCGGTGAAGAGCTGGGTCACGGCAGGCAGCTCCCGTGCGCCGATCTTGACCTCCGAGTCATTGACCGCCTCTTTTTGCTTGGCCTGCCAGAACTGATACACCCAGCCGAGGCTGTCGGAGGCGGTGAAAACCTCCTGCGGCAGGTCGGCCACCAGGCGTTCCAATTTTTGCTGGTGCTCGGGCGGCAGATTCAATTCGAATACCGGCGAATCCAGGCGAAAAATCTGGGGCAGCATGCGGGCCGCAAAACGGGCGGCCAATTCCCACCCATTGGCCGCGCCTTCATCGGCGGCGAGTTCTTCACATTCCTCTAAAGTGACCGCCACCGGATCATCCGGGTCCGGATACATCAGCAGGTTGTTCTCGGCCAGGAACCGGGCAAACAGCATCCGGTGCCAGTGCTCGTAGGCGACCTCCTCGATTAAGCGGTCCTTGGTCTGAACCTTGCCGCCGTTTAAGGTATCCCCCAGTTGACGGCCATGAATCCGCAGACGTCTGCGCAAATCCCGCTCGGCTTCGCTTAAATGGGGAAACGGGGCGGCTTCCCCCACCCCAAGCTGATCCAGGGCGGCTTTGGCAGCCTCTTCCGCGATATCCCGGGCTTCTTTTATGGTGCGTTCCAGTTTGTTGCGTAATGTTTTTTCCAGTGGCTGCATGACACCTCAAAATTGCCGGGAAAGAATCCCGGCCGACGATGACGATCTTTATGGTAGGTCGGGATTCCATTCCCGACATTGACCCATTCCTTTTCTCTGCTATTGGAATGGTTCGGCAAATGGTCCAAATCCATTTTTTAAGCCATTTATTGGGAAAATTGGCCCTCCAATGGCCCTCGATGCAATTATTGGTGCAATGGCAATGCGTTTTATTTTTCCGGCTCGTACCAAAAATACGTGACCCGGCGCCATATCTTGTCGCTGGATCTGACCGGTCTCAGATGCCAACTCGCCCATGAGATTTCCCACCTGATTCCGGGTAAATTTTGTTAATTGATTGCAAAATCTAATGTGCGCGAGCATTAACACGCGCATTAAAATGGCTTTTTAATGATGGATTCACATTAAATGTCACATTAAACCAATTTTAATGTGATCGGGAATGTGCGTTCACATTCGGTTAAATATTCATATCGCTTATTCCGGCTCTTTGTATCTATAAACTGCTTGTCTCCCCCGTCCTGGCGGTTCTATGAAATGATTTTCCCGTATCAGTTCCTTCATCAGCCGGATGACTTGAAACCGATCATAATGGGTAATCTGCCGAATCTCTTTGTTGCTTAACCCGGCTTCTCCCCGGCGGGCGCGTTCCATAAGAATACTTAAAACACGGGTTTTGGCGGCTTCCCAGTCGATACGGCGATTTTGTTCCGACCGACCGGTTTCAGTTAATCGCCGATGAAGCTCCGGGCGCATGGTCCAGTATGCCCCGCGCCCGGTCCCGCCGGGCTCGATATACCCGGCCTTTTCCATGGCGGCCAGGACTTCGCGGATCTGGGTTTCGCTGCGCTGGCACAGTGCAGCGGCTGCCGCGGTTTCGATTTCCTGATGATTGAGCAGGTGTTGAAGCACCAAGAGAGTATCAACACCCAAATCCCGACCCTGGCGGCTTTCTTCCGCCACAAACAGACGAAACGCTCCAGAGAGTTCCCTTTTCATAAAGGTCACAACAACGGATTCACCGACTTCCTGGATCATGGGCGGCTCTTTTCCTTCCATCAGCAGTGCGGAAAACATGCGGCTGATGCCGAGATTGCTCCGATTGACCAGGCGCAGGCGGGTCAAGGCTTCCACCAGCAGGGGATTTCGGGCGGCGGGCGGGTGA
>DYLE01000232.1 GCA_020722245.1 Desulfonema limicola | reverse complement strand
CTGTTTTTCCGGTATATCTGAAAGACGGTTTAAGGCCGCTGAAAATTCACCGGCAGAGGAATACCGTTTGTCCGGCTGGTTGGCCAGGGCCTTGTCCACGACCTTATCCATCTGCCTGGGCAGCCCGGACACCATCTCCGTGGGGAGCGGGAACCGGCCGGTGGGAATCTTTCCGGTGAGCAGATCATAGAGGATCACACCCACCGCGAACAAGTCGCTGCGGGCATCGATTTCGCCTTTTCCGGAAAGCTGTTCCGGGGACATGTAGTAGGCCGTGACCATGGCCAGTGCCGATGAGGTCAGACGCGACGGGGACATAATCCGGGCCAGGCCGAAGTCCACCACCTTGACGCCGATTTCCGGAAAAACCCCGCTCACGATGATATTTTCAGGCTTTAAATCCCGGTGAATCACATTTTGAGAATGGGCGTGGGAAAGCGCGGACAGGATGGGGGATATGACGGCAATGGCTTCCCTGAGCGAAAACGCCTGTTTGTTTTGCTGGCGCTCAACCATGATCTCCCTCAGGCTTCTGCCCGCCAGGTACTCCATGGTGAAAAAATCCCTAGCTTCATACCGTTCCAGATTGAACACCTTAACGATGTTGACATGGGCCAGCGAACGGGCCGCCAGCACCTCACGGACAAACCGTTCCTGCGCCGACGGGTCTTTCAGCAGAACAGGGGAAATAAGCTTTAAAGCCACCTCCTTGCCCTGGAGCATCTGGTCCCTGACCAGATACACCGCGCCCATGCCGCCCCGGCCCAGCTCTCGAATGACCTGGTAGCGGTTGGCGATCAGATCGCCGGCAGACAGGGTTTCAAAATCCTGGAAGGCAGGGATCTGGGTTTCACCAAGGGACATGCCGGGTTGGGCGGGCAGCGGGTTGCCGCAAAAGGAACAGGTTTTAGCGCCCGCCGGATTCTCCGTGCCACAGGATGGGCATTTCATGGGCGTTCTTCCTTTCTATTCTGACTTCTGACTCCTGAATTCTGACTTCTCAAATTCCTCATTCCTGTTTTAAGATCAACAATTCCAATGCCATCCAAGGCAGTCACCCTTGATAACGCCATCTATTCCCCGCACCGCGCAAAAGACGGGGCCAACGCGTCGATTTCCTTTTCCGAAAGGCCCAGGGCGGAAAAATGTTCCCGCCAGGACCGGATAAGCCTTTTCAATTCATGGATCACTTTCCGGGCCGCCTCCTCCGGCAGGCCGAACCGTCCGGCCCGGGTGAGGGCGTTTTCCAGGGTGGCTTCCCGGCCACGGTCACCCACACCCATGGCCAGGGAAAAATCCGTACCCACGCCGGGCCGGGCCATAGAGGGCACAATGTCATAGGCCGGGGCCAGGCGCATGCCGCCATGATCAAAAAGAAACCCGTGATTCCGGGGATGGTCGTCGGTATTGCGCACCAGGATATTAAAGACCATTCGCCGGAACAGCTCCTGGACGTCCGAAAGGGGCGTATACCGGCGCATGGCGTCGGCCAGGGAAGGATAATCCCAGGGCAGGCGGTCGGCCTCGTCCCACTGCATCAGGGACAGGGCGCTTAAAAACCCGGTGCGGGTCCAGCCGGTTTCGGCGCGGTCCCGGTCAAAGCGCCGGACCAGCAGAATATCCGCTTCTCCGGCACGCTCAAGCCGGGTCTTCGCTACCCGGATGCCGCATTTTTCCGCAAGGGTCAACGTGGCGTATTCGATGCGGGGGATATTCAGGCCATCGTTTTGCGCGGGGAATTTGGCGATCCACAGGGCGTCTTGCCAGGCGACCGTGCATTTGGGCCGGCCGCCGCCCAGGCTGGTTCCCTGGCGCAGAAGGCGCAGCAGATGGGGGGCCGCCTCCTGACCGGTTTCGATGCGGGCGGCCGTATCCAGGATGTCTTGCAACTGGTTGAAATGGGGAGGCTCAAGGACCGGCTCCGGCGCGTCCGGCGATTTTCGAAAATCCAAATTGCCGGCCCGGGTGGCGTTGGCGTTTAGCAGAAAATCCATCTCCGTGAAGGCCTCGGGCGGGAGTTTTTGTTCCACGGCCATCACCAGGCGGCCCCAGCAGTCCGGCGACGCATCCCGGAACGCGCCGTAGATGCCCTTATTGATGGCGACCTCCCGGGTCACAGGCCCCAGGGGAAGGGCCGCGGGGTCCACGGCCAGGGCGTTTTCCCGGTCCAGGTATTTTCGGCCGTAAACGAAATACCCGACGCCCGTATCCGGGGAATGGGTGAATACCCCGGCCGGCACCGCCGTGGTCTCGCCGGGCAGATAAATAAACAGATTTTTTGATCCGTCATCATCAAAAATCCAGATCATCCTTTGCAATGCCGGCACGCACCCGCTTGGGCAGCCGTTGCATTTCCCGGTGAATGCCCACCGCGTCCTTGTCCGGCCGGGCCAGTTCGAGAAGGTCTTTTTCCATGCCCAACACCCACAGGGCCGAGGCCAGGACCCCCATGGACACGCCGGGGTCTCCGGCCTCCAGGCGGGACAGGGTTTTCCGGGACACAAACATTCGGGACGCCATGTCATCCAGGGTCATGCGCCGCCGCTTCCGGGCAATGCGGAGGGATTGGCCCAGGCGGGACACCGCGTTTTGGACCTCCACGGGAAGCCCGGAAAGGGAATTTGATTTTTTTGTCATATAATTATCCTTTTCTAATTTTAAGGGTATTATATGACTCAATAATTAATTTCGTCAAGGGACATGAACAGGAAAAAAACAAAGCTAAAAAATTTGTACGTATTCAGAAGCCAGAAATCAGAATAGTTAAAATTTTTCAAAATCGAGGCGGCCTTCGGCCGCCATCTGTTTTTTAAAACCCTCTGGGGACGCTCTTCGGCCGTCTCGTCACTTCGCGCGTCCCGCGCTCCGTTTCCGGACGGCGCGAAGGCGTCCCCTTACCTGCCCTGCTGACCTGGGGGGCACGCAAGCCGGAACCCGAGGGTGCTGCGCCGGTGGCCCGGGTTGAACCTGAAGCGGTCGGCGGACCGGCAGTACCTGGCGCGGTTGAACCAGCTGCCGCCGCGAAGCACCCGGTCGGTGCCGCTGGAAGGTCCTTCAGGATCGGTCACCGAACCGGA
>DYLE01000231.1 GCA_020722245.1 Desulfonema limicola | reverse complement strand
CGGAAAGGTGACCGCGGGTTCGGAAAAGGACTACCCCAATGATTTTTCCTACTTCAACATCGCGGGAACCTGCGTGGGGGCCGTGGGGATTGAGGCCGATTCGGGCAAGGCGGTTTTTTCATCCGTGGACATCTCGACCCAGGTCGGGGCAAAAAAGAAGATCAAGCTGCGTTTCCCGGGATTTACCGGGGCCATCGGCTCCACCGAGATCGGAAGGATCCACTGGGACAGCATGGCCATCGGCGCGGCGATTTCCGGCATCATGGTGGGTGCCGGTGAAAACATCTGCGGCATGGATATGGCGGCGGAGA
The DNA here is from genome assembly GCA_020722245.1 of Desulfonema limicola. GTDB lineage: Bacteria > Desulfobacterota > Desulfobacteria > Desulfobacterales > Desulfosalsimonadaceae > DYLE01. The sequence continues at coordinate 2,803 of DYLE01000231.1, read as the reverse complement.
TGAAAAAAGGCCGGGTTGTGCGTTCCCCGGAGATGGAGCGCCGGGTCAAGACCTTCCGGGAGTGGTATGAAGGGGAGGGCGGCATCATCGTTCAGGCAAACGTGGAGGATACCCGGCTGGGGGTCCCCGAGTATGTGATCGAGAAGCTGGGGGTGGAGATCTTTGAACTGAAATGGGGGCAGGGCGCAAAGGATATCGGCGGCGAGGTTAAGATCCCGGATTTAAAAAAGGCGCTTGAGCTGAAAAAGCGCGGGTATATCGTGCTTCCGGACCCCGAAGACCCGGTCATTCAAGCCGCCTTTAAAAACGGCGATTTTACGGAGTTTGAGCGGCATTCCCGTATGGGCATGGTGGAGGAGGAAGGGTTTTACAAGATGGTGGAGCACCTTCGCAAGGTGGGCGCCAAGCATGTTACGTTGAAAACAGGCGCCTACCGGCCCATTGATCTGGCCCGGGCCGTCAAATTCGCCTCTGAGGCCGAGATCGATCTGCTCACCGTGGACGGGGCCGGCGGCGGTACGGGAATGAGCCCGTGGCGCATGATGAATGAATGGGGGGTGCCCACGGTTCAGCTGGAATGCCTTCTTCATGATTACCTGAAACGGCTTGAGGCCCAGGGCCGGTTTATTCCGGACTGCGCCATCGCCGGCGGCATCGCTCTGGAAGACCAAATTTTTAAAGCCATCGCCCTGGGAGCCCCTTACATAAAGGCGGTTTGCATGGGCCGGTCCATCCTGACCGCGGCCATGGTGGGCAACACCCAGGCCAAGCTGTTGAAAAAGAAACTCGAAAAGGATGGTGAGGAAAAAGGGGACGCGATCCAGGTGGAGAACCTTTTTGTCACGGCCCCGAAGCTGAAGGAAAAATACGGCAAGGCGTTTTCAAAGATTCCGCCCGGCGCCATCGGCGTCTATACCTACCTGGACCGGCTGACCCAGGGGTTGCAGCAGCTCATGGCCGGGGAGCGCAAGTTCGCCCTGAAATACATCGACCGGAATGATATCTTTGCCTTAACCCGGGAGGCGGCCGAAATCTCAGGCATCACCTATGTCATGGATGTGGATAAGGAAGCGGTGGACAAGCTGCTCAAATAGTTTTTATTTAGGGAAAACCATAGAAACCGTAAAAATATTTTACCACAGAGGTAGAAGGCTGAAGGTAGAAGACTGAAGGGAGAAGGCTGAAGTCTGAAGGTGAAAGACTGACGCTTTTCTCTGTGTGCTTTGTGCTCTCTGTGGTTGATTTATTCATTCTTCAAACCGGGAAATATAAGTTCTTTGGAAGGATCGGATCAGAAGGGTTGCCTTCTGTTTTTGCAAAATTTTATAACTCACGATAGGATTAAAGAGGATTTTCATGGCGGATGCAAACCCGTTTCAAATGGCGCAGCAGCAGCTGGATTCGTCCTCTGAAAAACTTGGGCTGGAAACGGGCCATTGATGAGTTTCTGCTCTGGCCGATGAAGGAGATCAAGGTGATCCTGCCCGTAAAAATGGACGACGGCAGCACCCGGATTTTTCATGCCTACCGGGTCCGGTACAACACGGCCCGCGGACCTGCAAAGGGGGGCTGCGCTGGCATCCGGACGAAACCTTGGATACCGTCTGAACATCAAGATGACCAACGCGTTTCAAAGCGTCTACGAGATGAGCAAAAGGGAAAAGATCAACATGCGCCAGGCCGCCTACCTGGTTTCCGTAAACCGGGTGGCCGAGGCCTGCCGGCTGCGCGGATGGGTCTAAGCCTTTTATCTTTTTTAATACCACCGGCCAAGGGTTTTTCATGAACAACCCGACAAACCGTATACCCACGGTCCTGACCATTGCCGGCTCCGACCCTTTCGGCGGGGCCGGCATTCAGGCCGATCTGAAGACCTTTACCGCGACCGGGGTTTACGGCGCCGCCGTGATCACGGCCTTGACCGCCCAGAATACAATGGGGGTCGCGGCGGTGATGCCGGTGCCCGCCTCCTTTCTCAAGGCCCAGCTGGATGCGGTGTTTTCCGATCTGCGGATCGATGTGATCAAGCTGGGAATGCTGCCCGGCGCCGATGCCTGTGAGACCATTTCATCGTATCTGGCCGGATATTCCGTTGTCTGTGACCCGGTCATGGTGGCCGCCTCCGGATACCGGCTGATCGATGAATCCGCCGTGTCCGCCCTGATTCAGCGGATCATTCCGCTTTCCGAATTTATAACCCCCAACGCCCATGAACTGGAGACCCTGGCCGGAAGGCTGGTGTCGGACCCCCAATCCGCAGGACTTAAGCTGATGGATCGGTTTTTAAATCTCAAAGGGGTGGTGCTCAAGGGTGGGCATCTCAATACCGATGCGGCCATGGTCACGGACATTCTCCTTTACCGGACAGCCGAGGGAATAAAGCAGGTGGTTGAAACCCGGCCCCGGTATCAAACCAGAAACACCCACGGCACGGGATGCACCTTTGCCTCGGCGTTTGCCTCCTTTATCGCCCAGGGAAATCCGACTGCCGTTTCATTTTCAAAGGCCGTCTCCTACACCAACCGGCTTATCGGGCTTTCCAGGGATGCGGTTCTCGGCAAAGGAAACGGCCCTCTGCTTCACTACGCCGGTGTTACCTGCCGGGATGTAACATAGTCGTCTGCTAATAATCCCATTTATTTTTTTGGATCCATCAGGTTTGCCGGCCTTTTTTAAAACATCGGCCAAACCGGTTGCCTTCCACGTCCAGGGGTGCTATTCGAGAAAAAAACAGAAGATCAACTTTTGATAATCTCGTAAAAAATCGAAAATCGATTTTTTACTCGGCGGGGAAGGATTTCTC
>DYLE01000230.1 GCA_020722245.1 Desulfonema limicola | reverse complement strand
CAAGCCCCTTTTAGGGGCAAGACAAGGTCTGGTCCTCTGGGCCAGGATTTTTACTCATTTTTAAGCCCATCGGCAACGATAAAAAGGGAGATTAAAAAAATCAAAAAAAAATTCATATACTGCTTGTCAAAACCAATTAGGCATGGTAGAAGCAAATTTCAAATTTTTAAATTCATTCAAAATTGGCTGTAATTATCTGATAATATTCATATTAAAAAGCAACCTTAAGAAAGGGAGGCCAAAAATGGCGTACGATGCAACAAAGATGGCGGACTGGCAGATCTCCGAAGCCGCGGAAAAAAACATGCCGACACCGGAGCAATGGCGGGAAAAACTGGGTTTGGAAAAGGATGAAATCCTGCCCATGGGAAAGCTTGCAAAACTGGATTTTCTAAAAATCATCAACCGGTTGAAGGACAGGCCCGACGGAAAATACATTGAGGTCACGGCGATCACCCCCACCCCGCTGGGCGAGGGGAAAAGCACCACCTCCTGCGGCCTCATGGAAGGATTGGGTAAAAGAGGGGTGAACGTGGGCGGCTGCCTGCGGCAGCCTTCGGGCGGACCCACGATGAATGTCAAAGGGACCGCGGCCGGCGGTGGAAACGCGTTGCTGATCCCCATGACCGAATTCTCCCTGGGCCTGACCGGCGACATCAACGATATCATGAACGCCCACAACCTGGCCATGGTGGCTTTGACCGCCCGTATGCAGCATGAACGAAACTACAACGACGAGCAGCTTCAGCGGCTGACCGGCATGCCACGGCTCAACATCGACCCCACCCGGATTGAGATGGGCTGGGTCATGGACCTTTGCGCCCAGTCTTTGAGAAACATCATCATCGGCATCGGCGGCCGTCAGGACGGGTTTATGATGCAGTCCAGATTCGGCATCGCCGTGGGTTCCGAGTGCATGGCCATCCTTTCCATTGTCCGGGACCTGGCGGATCTCAAGGACCGGCTCAATAAGATTACCGTCGCATTCGACAAGAGCGGCAGGCCCGTGACCACCGGCGATCTGGAGGTGGGTAACGCCATGACCGCCTGGATGCGCAACACCATCAACCCGACCCTGATGTGCACCGCTGAATACAACCCCTGCATGGTGCACGCCGGACCCTTCGCCAACATCGCGGTGGGCCAGTCCTCCATCATCGCGGACCGCATCGGTCTGAAGATGTTTGACTACCATGTCACCGAATCCGGGTTCGCCGCGGACATCGGTTTTGAAAAATTCTGGAACGTGAAATGCCGTTTCAGCGGCCTGAAGCCCCATGTTTCGGTTCTGACCACCACCATCCGCGCCCTCAAGATGCACGGCGGCGGGCCCAAGGTGGTCGCGGGTATCGCGCTCCCCGAAGAATACACCAAGGAAAACCTCAAACTGGTGGAACAGGGATGCGCCAACATGGTGCACCACATCAACACCATTCGCAAATCCGGCATCAACCCTGTGGTCTGCATCAACCGGTTCCATACGGATACCCCGGCGGAAGTCGCTCTGGTCAAAAAAGCGGCCGAAGCGGCCGGCGCCCGCTGCGCCCAGTCCGAGCACTGGCTCAAGGGCGGCGACGGCGCGCTGGAGCTGGCCGACGCCGTCATCGACGCCTGCAAGGAAAAGAATCAATTCAAATTCCTCTATCCGCTGGAAATGAAGCTGCGCGATCGCGTGGCCCTCATCGCCAAAGAGGTCTACGGCGCGGACGGCGTATCCTGGGCGCCTGAAGCCGAGGCCAAGGCCAAGATGCTCGAAGGCGATCCCAAGTATGCGGATTTTGCCACCATGATGGTGAAGACCCACCTCAGCCTGAGCCATGAACCCGCCATCAAAGGCGTTCCCAAGGGATGGATCCTGCCGATCCGCGATGTGCTGATCTATTCAGGCGCCAAGTTCCTCTGCCCCTGCGCCGGTGCCATCAGCCTGATGCCGGGAACCAGCTCCAACCCGGCCTTCAGAAGGGTGGATGTGGATGTCAACACCGGAAAGGTGAGCGGACTGTTCTAATAAAAAAACCGAAACGGAGGTTTTTATAAGCCTCCCATTACTAAAAAAGCCCGGCGGAAAAACCGCCGGGCTTTTTTGTTGAAGATTCGGAACAAGTTTTATCGGCTTGCCGGGTACTAATACCCCAGATCCTTGAGCTCGCTGACGATATCCACGTAAAATTCCGGAGCATCAAACCCCGGGGTGATGCCGAACAGCTGGTCCACGATATTTAAATGATCGCATCCCACGCTGTACCAGGCGGCATCCTCAACACCGCGAAAGTTTCCCCACCTGGCGCTCTCCACGCTGACCAGCCCGTCATTGGCCCCCTCTTTCGCCAACAGGATCAGCCAGGTCGGCTCCAGAATGAGGTTGGGGCAGGAGGTCTTGGCCTTGGCCGCCCAGCTTTGATAATACACCCCCTCCATGTCCGGGGTGTTGGGGTTGAATATTTCGGTCATGTAGTCGGTGCAGAGATCATAGCCGTTTTGAACGCTGTCCGGATCCGTATCCCCGAAGACAAAGGCGTACACAAAATCCAGGGAACCCCCGATGGCGGTGATCATATCATCGGAAAGGTTGTACATGATCAGGTCCGCGATGGCGCTTCCCCGGTGAGGACCGGCGATGCTGGTGTAGGAGGCGACCTTCGAGGAGAGCCCCAGGTTTGAAATGGCGTAGCGGGTATACACCGTGCCGTGGGAGTGCGCGATGATGTTCGCCTTGGAAGCCCCTGTCAGCGCCAGAATGTCAAGGAACTGATCCCTGAAATCCTCGGCCTTTTCCACGGTGCCGTCCATGCCGTTGACGGAGGTTTTAAACACCCGGCATCCCTCATCCGCAAGGGCGTCATCGATTCCCCACCAGTAATCCACGATGCCAAGAACCTCTGCGGACGCTCCCATGCCATGGGCAAGGATGACCGGATATCGGGTGTCGCAGCTGAAAGTATCGCCGCCGGCCAGGGCGCTTTCTGAAAATAAAACCACCAAGACCAGCATACAGGCCGCAAAAATTTGCCTCATCCCTTTCATGGATATCTCCTCAATAAAAAGTAAAAATCCTGGCCCAGAGGACCAGGCCTTGTCTTGCCCCGAAAAGGGGCTTGTTTACCTCAAGCCGATGATAGTTAAAAGTGACTAAAGTGAGCT
>DYLE01000020.1 GCA_020722245.1 Desulfonema limicola | reverse complement strand
ACTTCAAACTTTAGTCACTTTGCACTTTTTTCGGGCAGGGCCGAAAAACCCTGACCTGGCCTATAGGAGAGGACCAGGTTTTTCACAATCAAATAAAAACACCTCCGCTGTTTTGTTGAGGAAAACCGATCATGTATGTGATTGAAAGCAAAATTGATACAAATTCGGAGACCTACCGGAAAAACTTTCAGGCCATGGAGGCCCTGGTGGAGGACTTAAAAAAAGTGCTCGCCGTTGCCATGGAAAGTCGGTCTAAGAAGGCCCTGGACCGCTTGAAGGAATCCGGCAAGCTGTCGGCGCAAAAAAAGCTGGAACTGCTGCTGGATAAAAACACCCCGTTTCTGGAGATTGCGCCCCTGGCGGCCCGAGGCATGTACGACGGCAAGGTGCATAAGGCGGGGCTGATCATCGGGATCGGAAGGGTTTCGGGAAAAGAGGTCATGATCTCCATCAACGACGCCACCATCAAGGGAGGGGCCGCGTTTCCCATGAGCATTAAAAAAAGCCTTCGCTGCCAGACCATTGCCATGGAAAACCGCCTGCCCATCATCTCCTTAATCGATTCGGCCGGCGGGTACCTGCCCCTGCAGTCGGAGATATTTCCGGACATCGACGGAGGGGGCCGGATATTCTACAACCAGGCCCGCCTATCCAAAATGGGGATTCCGCAGATCGCCGCGGTCATGGGCCTCTGCACGGCCGGCGGGGCCTACGGCGTGGCCATGTGCGACGAGATTGTTCACGTCAAGAATCACGGCGCCATCTTTCTGGGCGGCCCGCCGCTGGTTAAGGCCGCGACAGGCGAGGAGGTGAGCGCCGACGCCATGGGCGGGCCGGAGGTGCACTGCCGGAAATCCGGGGTTTCCGACTATATCGCCGAGGATGACGCGGACGCCATCGCCATTGTGCGCAAAATCGTTGAAAACCTGCCGGACTCAGAAAAAGCGCAACTCTCCCGAAGGCCGCCCGAGGACCCGCTTTATGACCCCAAGGAAATCTACGGCATTGTGAGCCGCGATATTGCAACCCCCTATGACTGCCGGGAGATCATCGCCCGGATGGTGGACGGCAGCCGGTTTCTGGAGTTCAAGGAGCTCTACGGTCCGACCCTGGTCTGCGGGTGGGCCTATATTCACGGGTATCCCGTCGGCATCCTGGGAAACAACGGAGTTCTGTTTCCCGAAAGCGCGTTAAAGGCCACCCAGTTTATTCAGATCTGCGACAAGCGCAAAATTCCGCTTCTGTTTCTCCAGAACATCACCGGATTTATCATCGGCAGGGCCTACGAGGAAGGGGGGATCACCAAAAACGGCCACAAGATGGTCAACGCCGTGGCCACGGCATCGGTTCCCAGGTTTACCGTAATCGTGGGGGCATCCTTCGGCGCCGGCAACTACGCCATGTGCGGCAGGTCTTTTTCGCCAAGGTTTTTATGGATGTGGCCCAATGCGAAAATCGGGGTAATGGGAGGGGTTCAGGCCGCGGATGTCCTGGTTTCCATCACCAACGATCAGAACATCCGACTGGGAAAGCCGCCCCTGACCGCCGAGGAAGCGCAGGCGCTGCGCGGGCCCATTGAGCAGAACGCCGAGGCCGAAGGAAACGCCTATTACAGCACGGCCCGTCTGTGGGATGACGGCATCCTGGATCCTGCAAAAACCAGGGATGCCCTGGGGCTTGCCCTATCCGTCTCCCTAAACGCCCCGATCCGGGACGACGCATACGGCTATGGAATCTTCAGGATGTAACCTGCACACAAGGACAGCTCATGTTCCGCAAGGTATTGATCGCCAACCGCGGTGAAATCGCCATGCGGGTGATCCGCGCCTGCCGGGAGATGGACATCGCCTCGGTGGCCGTGTATTCGGACGCGGACCGAAAAGCCGCCCACCGGCTTGCCGCGGATGAATCGGTTTACATCGGGGAGTCCGAACCTTCCCGAAGCTACTTAAATATTCAACGGATCATTGAGGCGGCCCATGAAACAGGCGCACAGGCGATCCATCCGGGATACGGGTTTTTAGCCGAAAACGCAGGGTTTGCCTCGGCCTGCCAAAAAGCCGGCATCAGCTTTATCGGCCCGCCCGCTTCGGTGATCCGCGACCTGGGAGACAAAACCGTTGCAAGGCAAATGATGGTAAAAAGCGGTGTTCCGATCATCCCCGGAATGGACCGGCCGGAAACCGATCCCCACCGGCTGCTTGAAACAGCAGATCAGCTGGGGTATCCGGTCCTGATCAAGGCGGCCGGCGGCGGCGGCGGCAAGGGGATGCGGATCGTCGATTCAAAAGACCGGCTTTTGGATGCTTGCCGGTCCGCCTCCCGGGAGGCTGCCGACGCCTTTGCCGATGGAAGCATCTACATTGAAAAATATCTTCCGCGCTGCCGGCATGTGGAGATTCAGATTTTAGCCGACACCCACGGCAACGTGATCCATCTGCTGGAAAGGGAGTGTTCCATTCAGCGGCGTCACCAAAAGATCATCGAGGAATCCCCTTCCACGGCCCTGTCACCCCGACTTCGCGCAGAAATGGGGCAGGCCGCGGTAGCCGGGCCCGAGCCTCGGGGTATGTCAACGCCGGAACCGTTGAATTTTTGCTGGATGAAGACGGCCGGTTTTATTTTCTGGAGGTCAACACCCGGCTGCAGGTGGAGCATCCGGTGACCGAAATGATCACCGGCGTCGATATTGTGCGCTGTCAGCTTGAAATCGCCTCGGGCGAAAAACTTTCGCTTTCCCAGAAGGACATTTCCGGGCGGGGTCATGCCATCGAGTGCCGGATATACGGGGAAGACCCTGAAAAGAATTTTTTCCCTTCTCCGGGGAAAATCCTTTTTATGCAGGAGCCCGCCGGGCCGGGCATCCGCAATGACAGCGGGATTTATTCGGGCGTCACGGTGCCGGTGGAATATGATCCCATCCTCGCCAAGCTGATCATTTCGGCGGAAACCCGCGAGCTTGCCATCAGGCGGATGGCCGATGCGCTTTCCCGGTATGTGATTTTAGGGATCAAGACCCCTATCCCGTTTCTGATGGATCTCATCGGTTCGGAGTCCTTTCGGAAAGGGGAGACCTATACGGATTTTATTCCCCGATATTTTAAGGACTGGAAACCGGCCTTAAACCACACCCATGAAGCCTGCCTGGCTTTTGCCGTTTGCGAACAAATCAAAAACCGGCGGCCGGCAACAGGTTCACCCGCGGCGGGTAAATTTCCCACCCCCTGGGAAACCCTGGGAAACTGGCGCGGGTAGCATGAGGTCAAGGGGACTGGAGAAAACCATGGAGTATCACTTAAAAATCGACGATGCCGACATTCGGATGGAGGTCGATGCAGGTGAAAAACCGGAGCTGACCGCCATAATCGGCGAAAAAAAATACCAGGTCGGCTACGAAGCGGTTTCGGAAAACAGTCTTTTTTTAACCGTGGATAACGGGGACAAAAAATCCCCGATCCATGCCTATGTAGCGGAAACCCCGGAAGGCAGACTCATCCACATTCACGGCGGCACATATTCGGTTTTAAATGAAAACCTCCTTTCCCGGCAACAGACCAGAAAAAGAGGCGGCGCCGGGCTTCCGGATCAGGTCACCCCGGCCACGCCCGCGGTCGTTACCTCCATTCTGGTTCAAGCGGGGGACGCGGTTAAAAAAGGACAAGGGGTCATGGTCGTTTCCGCCATGAAAATGGAAACCACATTGGTGGCGCCCTATGACGGAAAGGTCGTTAAAATCAACGCCGCCGAGGGGGACAAGGTCGCCCCCGGCGATATCCTGATGGAAATTGAAAAGGCAAAAGACACCAACTGAACAAAAATCAACAGCAAGCAAAAAGGGGGGGGAACCTATCCATGGGAAGCGAACTTTATTTCAACAAGGATCATGAACTGGTGCGAAAGGCGGTGCGGGATTTTGTCAACAAGGAGATCAACCCGCATGTGGACGAATGGGAGGAAAAGGGGATTGCGCCCCTGCACGAGCTGTTTAAAAAAATGGGGGACCTGGGGTTTCTCGGCATCCGCTATCCTGAAGAATACGGCGGCGAGGGGCTGGACTACTGGTATGAAACCGTGGTCATGGAGGAGCTGGCCCACAGCCGGTGCGGCGGCGTGCCCATGGCCATTGCGGTGCAGATGAGCATGGCCACACCGGCCATCCATGAATTCGGCAGCGAGTATTTAAAACAGACCTACCTGAAACCGGCCCTCAAGGGGGAGCTGGTTTCCGCGATCGCCGTCACCGAGCCGGACGCCGGCTCCGATGTGGCGGCCTTAAGGACCTTCGCCAGGAAAGACGGCGATTCCTATATCCTGACCGGCTCCAAGACCTACATCACCAACGGCACCCAGGCGGACTTTCTCACCCTGCTGGCCCGCACCAGCGAGGCGACGGGATACCACGCCTTCAGCCTGTTTGTGGTTCCCACCCACCTGCCCGGATTCAAGGTCAGCCGGAAACTGGATAAAATGGGCATGCGCAGCAGCGACACCGCGGAGCTGTATTTTGACGATATGCGCATACCCGCTGAAAACCTCATCGGCGTCGAAGGGGAAGGGTTTATTCAGCAGATGAAGCAGTTCCAGCATGAACGCTTTGCCGTGCTCCCCATGACCTACATCAGCGGCAAGGATATCATCGACGAGACGGCGGAATACTTAAAAAAGCGGATTGTTTTCGGAAAACCCCTGATCAAAAAACAGGTGCTGCGCCACCGGCTTGTGGAGTGGTTAAGCGAACTCGAATGCCTTCGGCAGTTCACCTATCATATCGTGCGCATGAAGATGGCCGGCCAGGACGTCACCCGGGAGGTCTCCATGGGCAAGCTGTTGAGCGGGAACCTGATGGGGAGGTTGGTGGACGGCTGTTTGCAGATGTACGGCGGACTGGGATTCATGAACGAGATGCCCATCTCCCGGGCCTTTCGGGACGCTCGGCTGCTGTCCATCGGCGGCGGCGCCAGCGAGGTCATGAGTGATGTGATTGCAAGGCTTTCAGGATACTAGAATAAGGAGAAAAGGCCATGAACGATCCGCATCTGCTCTACCGGGTCGAAGACCGGGTCGCCACCATCACCATCAACCGCGAGCCGCAGCGAAACGCCATCACCCCCGAGGCGATTGATCTTTTCCATACCTATCTCGACCAGGCAAAAACAGACGAAAAGGTCCGGGCGATTCTGATCACCGGGGCCGGCGACAAGGCCTTTTGCACCGGGGCCCAGCTTGCGGGCGGCATTCAGACCGAAGGGAAGGATATTTTCGGGTCTTACGCCGGGCTTTTAAACCGTCTGGCGGGATTTCCCAAGCCCACGGTGGCGCGGGTCAAGGGCTACTGCCTGGCCGGCGGCATGGGGTTTATGCTGGCCTGCGATATCGTCATCGCCTCAGACGATTCCAAATTCGGCACCCCGGAGGTTAATGTGGGGCTCTGGCCGATGATGATCGGCGCGCTGATTTTCCGAAATGTCCTGCAGAAAAAAGCCATGGAGATGATCCTTCTGGGCGAGCGGATGACGGCCCAACAGGCCCTGGACATGGGCCTGATCACCCGGGTCGTTCCTGCAGACCGCTTAGATGAAGAGGTTCATAAGGTATTAGCCGCCCTGGTGTCCAAAAGCCCGATCGGCATTCGGATCGGCAAGCAGGCGTTTTATGAGGCGGCGGGTATGCCGCTTAAAGACGCCCTGATCCATCTGTCCGAGAGGCTCAAGGAGGTGGTGGGCACCGACGACGCCCGTGAAGGGATCACGGCGTTTATTGAAAAACGGCCGCCGGTTTTCACCGGCCGGTAAAAAAGGAGGCTCTATGAGCAACCGGAATCCGAAACGAAAAGACAAGGTCATTATCGCCAACTGCAGCGGGTATTTCGGCGACCGCCTTTCCGCGGCCAGGGAAATGGTGCAGGGCGGCCCCATTGATTTTTTGACCGGAGACTATCTGGCCGAACTCACCATGGCCATCCTCTTCGGCCATAAAATGAAGAAACCGGACACCGGCTATGTGCCGACGTTTTTAAAGCAGATGGAGCAGGTGATGGGGGAATGCCTTGACCGGGGCATCCGGGTGGTGTCCAACGCCGGCGGATTAAACCCGCGCGGGATGACCCTGGAGCTTAAGAAAATCGCGGACACCCTGGGGCTTCATCCCAGGATCGCCTGCATTGAAGGGGACGACCTCATGCCGCGGCTTTCCGAGCTTCAGGAAAAAGGCGAAGCATTCATTCACCTGGATAAAGGGATCAGCTTAAAGGATGCCGGGGTCATGCCGATTTCCGCCAACGCCTACCTGGGCGGCTGGGGCGTGGCGGAGGCCCTGGCCCGGGGAGCGGACATCGTGGTGGGCGGACGACTGGCCGACGCCTCGGTGGTGATGGGTCCGGCGGCCTGGTGGTTCGACTGGAAACGCCAGGATTGGGACAGGCTGGCCGGCGCGGCGGTTGCCGGACATATCGTGGAATGCGGGGCCCAGGCCACCGGAGGAAACTATTCCTTTATCGACGAGGTGCCCTCGTATATTAAGGTCGGCTATCCCATCGCCGAGGTTTTCGAGGACGGCTCCTGCGTGATCACCAAGCATCCCGGAACAGGAGGCCTGGTCTCGGTGGATACAGTCAAAGCCCAGCTCCTTTACGAGGTCAGGGGCCCCAGCTACCTGACCCCGGATGTGGTTGCCCGGTTCGACACCATCGAGATATCCCAGGAAGGCCCGGACCGGACCAAAATTTCCGGAGTAAAAGGCGAGCCGCCCCCTGAGACCACCAAGGTCTGCATCAACAATGCGGGTAACTACCGCAATTCGATGACCATCATCCTTACCGGTCTTGATATCGAGAAAAAGGCGAAAATCTTTGAGGAGGCGCTGTTTGACAGCCTCGGCGGCCGGGGAAGCTACGCGGTTGAGAATGTTCAGTTGATCCGGTCCGATAAGGAGGACCCCAAATCCAACGAGGAGGCGTTTGCCTACCTGCGGGTATCGGTGATGGACCCGGACGCCAAAAAAGTCGGCCTGTTTTCGACGAAAATCGTGGAGCTGGGGCTCGCCAACATTCCTGGATTTACGGCAACCGCTCCGCCCACCAAGGGCGGCCCGGCCATCACCCATTGGCCGACGCTTATCTCCACAAAGCATATTCAACAAAAAGTCACACTGGATGAACAAGAGGTGATAGTGGATTCCGTTTTACCCGACCCTGCTGCGCCGGTGCCGGAAGCTAAAAAAATGTCCATCCCTCCGGTACCCAAAGGAAAGCGGGTCAGGATGCCGCTGGGGCGTGTTTTTGCCACCCGCTCAGGTGATAAGGGCGGAAACGCCAACCTCGGGGTGTGGGCCAAGACCCCCGAGGCGTATGCCTTCCTGAGGGAGTTTCTGACCGTTGAAAAATTAAAGGAGCTGCTTGTCGATATGCAGCCCTTTGAGATGGAACGCTACGAATTCCCCAATCTTCTGGCCGTTAATTTTTACATCAAAGGCGTGCTCGGAGAAGGCGCGGCGGCATCCCTGCGTAGCGACCCCCAGGCCAAGACCCTGGGGGAATACCTGCGCGCAAAAATCATTAAAATGCCCGAGGCGATTGTAAAAAAGGCTTAGAGCACGAAAATCCCGGTTTGTTTTATCGCCGCATTTCCGCTTCGATCTCATTGAGCTTGATCCGCGCCTGCTCATTGTCCGGGTTTTCCTTAATCTCCAGGATCAGCTCGTCCACCGCCTTGTCGGCAATCCCCTTACGGTAATACTCCATGGCCTGGTGATAATGAAGGCTGGTTTGGGCCTTTTCCTGTTGCCGGGCCTCGATATACTTTTTATGGGCCGCTGCATTTGAGGGGTCCATCTTGATGGCGATCTGATAACAGATAATGGCGTCTTCCAACTCGCCTTTTTCATAATAGGTATCGCCGACCTGCACGGCCTCCATGGAACTTTCAAGGTTCTCCGCCTCGATCCAGTCCAGCTCCCGCTGCATCAGGTTGAAATCAAAATCCTTCATCTTGTTGACCTCATCGGCGACCCCGGTATGGTCATGCTTGAAGATGATATTGGTGTCTTCTGCAAAAACAGCAGCGGGCATCAGAAAAACAATCAGCATGAAAATAATGGTGTAAATAAAATCTCGGTTCATGATATCCTCCATTGGGAATGGGTTTTGCGCAGGTTATGCAACCAGGTTGCTGTTTGATGGACCCACTATCGCAGAATCCAGGCCGCATGTCAATTACAGCTGTTTTCATCAGGTCCAGGGTAGAATCAGGATATAACCTTTACGCATTTTTTATCCTATGATATCATTAAATTGTTTCATGTGGAGGTTTCATAACGCACCATAAGCTTGGCCGACAATCGGCTGGATTAAATCATGAAATGAATGAAAAAATCGAAAACCCTTTATCCGGGGCGACCCGCGCCCTGGGCATCTGCCTGGGCGCCTCCACCCTTTCGGTGGCGCATCTGGAAAACGCCTCATTCAAAAATCCGTCCTCGGCATTGATAAAAATCGTAAACCACAAGGAATACCCCCACGGCGGCAATCCCAAGGCCATGCTGCACCGCGTGTTTGAGGAGTTTGATCCGGACCGCTACGACCGGATCGCCGTGACCGGCCGCCGTTTCCGGCATTTCGTCAATCTTTCCTCCATTTCAGAGCCCGAGGCCGTGGAATACGCCTATGCCCATCTCAAACCCCCGGACCTGATCTGCCCGGCTGTTGTTTCGGCCGGCGGTGAGACCTTCATGGTCTATGTGCTCAATAAAAACGGCGAGGTCTCCAATGTTTTAACCGGAAACAAATGCGCCTCGGGCACCGGCGAGTTTTTTCTTCAGCAGCTTCGCCGCATGGGGGTCTCCCTGGAGCAGGCGGCCCAGTGGTCCGCGCATGAAACCCCCTATGCGGTTTCCGGAAGGTGCTCGGTGTTCTGCAAATCCGACTGCACCCATGCCATCAACAAGGGGATTCCCAAATCCCGGGTGACCGCGGGGCTGTGCCGCATGATGGCCAACAAGGTTCTGGAGCTTCTCAAAAAGGTGGATCGGAAAAACATCATGGTCGTGGGCGGGTGCAGTCGGAACCGGATGATGATCCACTACCTGCAGGCCGAGATCGACAACCTCATCGTCCCGGATCAGGCCCCCTACTTTGAGGCCCTGGGCGCGGCCCTCTGGGCGCTTCAACACCCCACGCGCAGATTTCCAAAAACCGCAGGACTTCTCAAGGGGCGGTCCGTCTCCTTTGACACCCTTCCCTGTTTAAAAGACTACCGGGAAATGGTGACCTTTAAGGAACTGGAGCGCCAGCGGCCCGAGCCCGGGGATGTGTGCATTCTTGGGCTGGATGTGGGGTCCACCACCACCAAGGCGGTTTTGATGCGCGTATCCGATAACGCGATGCTGGCCTCTATCTATCTGATGACAAACGGGGACCCGGTGGGGGCTTCCCGGAAATGCTACCAGGCCATCGCCGATCAGGTAAAGGCGCAGGTGGATCTTTCCCGGATTTCCATCATCGGGCTCGGGGTGTGCGGATCCGGCCGGCAGATCGCCGGGCTGCATGCGCTCACGGACGGCATCATCAATGAGATCATCGCCCATGCCGCGGCCGCGGTTTACTTTGATTCAAAGGTCGATACGATTTTCGAGATCGGCGGCCAGGACGCCAAGTACACCTATATCACCGCCGGGGTGCCGTCGGATTACGCCATGAACGAGGCCTGCTCCGCGGGCACGGGATCGTTTCTGGAGGAATCCGCCTACGAGACCCTGGGGGTCAAGGTGACCGATATCGCGGACATCGCCCTGGAAGGCAAACACCCGCCCAATTTCAACGACCAGTGCGCCGCCTTTATCGCGTCGGACATCAAGACCGCCATTCACGAGGGGATCGAGCAGGCGGACATCCTGGCGGGGCTGGTCTATTCCATCTGCATGAACTACACCAACCGGGTCAAGGGCAACCGGCCGGTGGGCGAAAAGGTCTTCATGCAGGGGGGCGTCTGCTACAACCGGGCCATCCCCATGGCCATGGCCGCGCTCTGCGGCAAGCCCATCGTGGTGCCTCCGGAGCCGGGCCTGATGGGCGCCTACGGGGTGGCCCTTGAGGTCAAGAAGCGGATCGAACTCGGCCTGATGGCTCAAAAACCCTATGACCTGCTGAAGCTGGCGGGCCGGGAGGTGGGTTACGGTAAATCCTTTATCTGCAGGGGCGGAAAGGAAAAATGCGACAGGGGATGCGAAATCAGCGTCATCACGCTGGATGGAAAAAGCTACCCCTTCGGCGGGGCCTGCAACCGCTACTACAACCTGAGGTTCAAGCTGGATTACGACGTATCCCGGCTGGATAGGGTGAAACTGCGGGAGCAGCTGGTGTTTGAGCGTTTTCGGCCGGCGGATTTAAAAAACCCCAGGGGAAAAGTGGCCGTCAACAAGAGTTTTCTGACCAACTCGTTTTACCCCTTTTATTCGACCTTTTTCTCCGGACTCGGGTTTGAAACGGTTTATCCCAAAACCGCCTCCAAGGAAGGGATCGACCGTCGAAACGCGGCGTTCTGCCATCCGGCGGAGCTGGCCCACGGCTTTTTCCACACCCTGCTGAAAACAATTCCCGCGCCCGATTTTCTGTTTCTCCCCCATATCCGCTCGATTCCGGTTCAAAACGGCCAAAAAAATTCCCAGCTCTGCCCGTTTGTGCAGGGAGAGCCGTATTACCTTCAGACCGCCTTTCGTGAGGAGGTGTGCGCCATCAAAAAACAGGGGACAAGGGTTTTGTCGCCGTTTCTCGATATGACCGGGGGTTTTGCCGACGCCCGGAAATCGCTTTTACAGACGGCAGCGCAAATGGGATGCACCCGCCAAAGCGCGGCCGCAGCCTTTCAAAAGGCGACGACCCGCCAGGAGGAATGCCTGGCTGAGATGCGGCGTGTTGGCGCGGAACTGTTAAAAACCCTTGAAGCAGAGCCTGAAAAAACCGCCGTGGTCATTTTCGGCCGGCCTTACAATGCCATGGTGGGAGAAGCCCACATGGGAATCCCCCACAAACTCGCATCCCGCGGGGTGCTGGTCATTCCGTTTGATTTTCTTCCCTATGACCAGGAGCCCGCCAAGAGGCACATGTACTGGGCCATGGGGCAGATGATCCTCAAGGCCGCCCGGTTCGTCTGCAAACATCCCCAGCTTTTCGCCGTCTATATCACCAACTTTTCCTGCGGGCCGGACTCGTTTCTCATCGGCTATTTCCGGTCCATCATGGGCCGCAAACCCAGCCTGACCCTTGAACTGGACAGCCATACCGCGGACGCCGGCATTGAAACCCGGATCGAGGCGTTTTTAGACATTGTGGCCCAGTACCGGCAGATTCAGGCGAAAAAGGGCGTTTTGCGCCAAAAATCGGTTTTTCTGCCTGCGGCCACCTTCATGGACAACGGGATGCCCAAGGTAAAAACCTCAAACGGCAAGGTCCTGCCTTTAAACGATCCCCAGGTGACGCTTCTGTTTCCGTCCATGGGACGCATCGCCACCGAGGCCATCTGCGCGGTGTTTAAGGAAGCCGGGTATCATGTGGCGCTTCATCCACCCGCGGATGAGGCGGTGCTCAAGCTGGGCCGCGCCAACACCTCCTGCAAGGAGTGCCTGCCGCTCATTCTAACCACCGGCACCCTGTTAAACTACATCAAGACCCGAAGGCGGCCGGATGAAATCGTGGTCTATTTCATGCCCTCGGCCTCTGGCCCCTGCAGGTTCGGCCAGTACGCGATCTTTCTCCAGGACCTGATCCATAGGCTTGAAATCAAAGACACCGCGGTGCTTTCCCTCACCTCGGACAACACCTATTTCGGCATGGGAAAGCATTTCAACTACTACAAGGCATGGTGGGCGATCCTCATCTCCGACATCATGGAGGACTTCCGGTCCATGCTGCTGGCCGACGCCGCGGATACCGACGCGGCCATGGCGGCTTTTGAAGCCCAGTGGCGGCTGATCCTCGATGCCCTGGAAAAAAAGAGCCTCTCCGGCCTTATGCGGCAGCTTGACGCCTCCATGGAACAGCTTGCCGCCATTCCCTTAAAACGGCCGGCCAGTGATGTGCCGAAAATTTTGCTCACCGGAGAGATCTTTGTCCGGAGGGACTCCCTGTCGCGGCGGCAGCTTACCGAAGAGCTCGCAAAAAACGGGTTTGCGGTGATCTGCTCGCCGGTATCGGAATGGATCCGGTACACGGACTACATGCTGGGGATCGACGGATTCTGGCGGCCTCTTTCCACGGGTCAGAAAATCAAGTTTTACATCCGCCAGGCCCTGATGAACCGTTACGAAAAGCGGGTGATCGGCGCCATGGCCCGCTCCGGCCTGGCAACGCTTGAACCGGTTCATATCCAGACCATTATCGATCACGCCTCGCCTTATTTGTCCAAAAATTTAAGCGGCGAAGCGGTGCTGACCGTGGGCAGCTCCCTGGCCGAGGTGGGGGAAAAGGTCTGCGGCGTGATCGCCATCGGCCCGTTCGGCTGCATGCCCAACCGGCTTTCCGAATCGATTCTAAGCGAGGCCATGACCGCGGATGCGAAAACCGCTCTGGATCCGAAGGACGCGAAACTCAAATCCGTGCTCGCCGGCATGGCGGACCTGCCGTTTCTGGCCATTGAAAGCGACGGCTCGCCGTTTCCCCAGCTCATTACGGCCAAGATCGAGGCCTTTTGCCAGCGGGCCCAGCGGCTTCATCAGCGGATGCGGCAGAGCTGATTATTTTTATTTAAAAACAGTTCAAGGCGCAACGCCATATGACATTTTTCTTTTGACATTTCAATGCATTAAACATAGCATCATTTCAAAAAGGGAAGCAGACGTTAAAACGCATAATCTGCGTTGTGCATAAAAATCAGATCAGAATTGGCAATAAATATAAGTGAATAAACATATTATGACCGATGCCCTTCGGTCGGTTTATTGCTCCAAGACCGCCAACGGCAGATACTCTGTCTGCGAAACCTTCGACGAACCGCACGGCAATATCCGCTTCAAGCGCATCGGGCATATCTAGAAGAACGGGCGCTGCGTGTTCTGCGGTGCGAACCAAAAAGACCACAACAACACAGAGAAAAAACATAACCGAATGAAGCTTAGCTACCCAGAAAAATTGTCCGACGCACTGGGTCCACCGCAGATTGAATAGGACCAATCCTGGCCCTTGTAAAGGCCCGCATGGTCAGAAATCTAACAGTTTATAGCGTTGACGATTTAATCCGAAATCAATTGGGGTTCGGAGATAGGCCATGAATTCAACAGATCGAATCACGCAGTTTTACCTAAAATATTTGCCGGGGGCCAAGCTTAAGGGTTTAACCCTGAACGCGTCCTGCCCATTTTGCCCTCACTCCGAAACCACCGCTCCCGGCACATTGATTGTCAATCTCGATCCGGAAAGCTTTTTTTACGGCTATTTCAGGTGCTCTATCCGATGCAGACCCGGGGGCTTTGCCCCCCACTTCGGACGGTTGCGGGGGATTGATCCAAAACTTGTGCCGGGCTGCGATCCCGACCGGCCCGCCTATGTGCGCCATCTGGTGTATCCATCGAAAACCTTAAATGCCGAGGTGAGAAAACATCAACTCACCCAGACGGGGGAACAAATCGAGGTTTTCAGGAGTTTAGGCGTATCCATCGCAACCCTTAATGAGATGCGGGTGGGGTTTAACGGCCGCTACCTGATTTACCCCTACTTCCAGGAAAATGGAAACTGCTATGCCTACCGCTGCATCCGGCCCGGAAATGACGCCGACGCCTTCTGGGTCGGCGAAGATAAATTTCAGGAGAAGGAGTTCCAGGTTTTCAATATTGAAGATATGGAGCGCTGCGAAAACGGCGCCATTTTCATCACCGACGGCGAAAAAAACCTTTTGGTTTTAAAGGAGCTGGGCTACCCCGGCATTGCCGTTCCCAGCCTTTCCGTCCTTGAAGCCCTGCCGCCGGAGCGCTTTACTTACATCCATCACGTGCTCATCCTTTTTCATAACTCCTCTGAAGCGCAGGTGGCTGCCCGTTCCCTTGCCACCCTCCTGGGATTCAAGGCGCGGATTCTCAACTGGCCGCCGACCGTAAACCGAGGCTATGACCTGACGCAGCTGGCCCTGGAAAAGCAGAAGGGGCTGGACGCAACAGTGGCCCGCATGATCAAAACCTCAAAAGCATTCTCCCCCTTTCCGTCGCCCGAACGCGAACACACATTCTTTCTGCGGGCGCTGGAGGAAGACCGGGGCAAAAGCCTCCTCGGCGTGCCCACGGGTTTTGAAAAAATGGACCGCGCCATGAATGGGATTCGCGGCATCAATATCATGGGCGGTCAGCCCAAGGCCGGCAAATCCACCTTCTTCATGCAGATTTCGACCGAGGCGGCCCGGCGGGGCATGCCGGTTATCTACTATGATTTTGAAAACAGCCGCCAGAAAATCTACCTTAGAACCCTCTGCCGCCTGAGCAGGCTTTCGGAAGAAGCGCTGCGCCATGAAGACCCAGATCCCGGCGCCATCGAACGGCTTCGGCAGGCCCAGGAAGAGATGAAAACAATGCTGCGCTTCTTTCGCGTGATCACGGACCGGAAGCTGAGTCCGGACATCATGCGGCGGCAGATTGATTTCATTCAGCACGAAACGCGAATGGACAGCTGCATGGTGGTGGTTGACAGCCTGCACAAACTGCCGTTTAAAAACCTCTCCGAACGGCGTACGGGCATCGATGAATGGCTTCGGCACATGGAGGCCATCCGCGATGCCCAGCAGGTGTCCTTTCTTGTCATTTCGGAATTATCCCGAGGCAAGGAGGGCAGCTACATCAGACAGCCTGACCTCGGCTCCTTCAAGGAATCCGGCGACATCGAATACACCGCCGACAATGCCCTTATTCTACAGCCCGACTGGGACCTGCTGGACCCCCTGTCCACGGCCCAGAGAATCAGCACCCTTTGGCTGGTCGCCAGCCGTGAAAACAGCCCGGGAAAAATCGCAGATTATGCCCTTGATTATCCCTACTGGGGCTTTAAAGAACTTTGATAAAAAGGTGGAAGGTAGAAGGTAGAAGACTGAAGGTGGAAGACTGAAGGCTGAAGGGATAAGGCATAGCGGTTGATGCGGCCTTCAGAGGGGGTTTTGTTTTACCGTTACAGTTGATGCATCAGTAAAAAGTCAACTGTGAGCGAGATTGAGGCTTTCGGGGAAATAAGCAATTAGCATTGAATGCGTTAAAAATTGCAAGCTGTTTGAGGCGCTTGCGCCGAGTTCTTGCAATTTAGCATTCAATGCAAATCGCGCCCCGAAAGACTCACGAAGCGAACAGTTTTGACTTTTTACGGTTCCATCACAGTTCGATCATCCGGTAAACCGCCCTGTGGGCCGCGCGCCGGACCGCCTCGGGCAGCCTCACCTCGCTGGTCATCTCCTCAAGACAGCAAAGAACATCTTCAAGCCTGATTTTTTTCATATCCGCGCATACCATGAGCGGAGAAGCAGGATAAAAGGACTTGTCCGGGTTCTGCTTTTTCAGGGGGTGGATCAGCCCGATCTCGGTCCCCACGATAAAGGATCTGCTTGCAGACTCCTTTGCGGCCTTGAGCATGCCGGATGTGCTGGCGACAATATCGGCCAGCGCCAATACCTCGGGCCGGCATTCAGGGTGGGCCATGAACAGGGCTTCGGGATGCGCCTGCTTCTGTTCTAAAACAGCCTCCGGCGTGAGGTTTTCATGGACCGGGCAATACCCGTTCCAGGGGTAAATGGTCTTTCCGGTTCGGCCGGCGGTATAGGCCGCAAGGTTTTTGTCCGGGACCATCATCACTGAATTTTCTTTGAGGCTGTTTACAACCTTGACCGAGTTTGCCGAGGTGCAGCAGATGGTGGAAACCGCCTTCACATCC
Organism: Desulfonema limicola; assembly: GCA_020722245.1. Lineage (GTDB taxonomy): Bacteria > Desulfobacterota > Desulfobacteria > Desulfobacterales > Desulfosalsimonadaceae > DYLE01. Next base: position 4,669 of record DYLE01000020.1, on the reverse strand, counting down.
GCGGTGGAGTTGACGTAGGTGACGACCGGCATGGCGGGGTTTTCGGCGATCTTTGCTTTCAGGGCCTGAGGGGTCACCGTATCCGCCAGGGGGCAGCCGGCGTCTGCCCGGGGAAGCAGGACCGTTTTATCCGGCGAGACAATGGCCGCGGTTTCGGCCATGAAGGAAACCCCGCAGAAAAGGATGATCTCGGCGTCGGTTTTTGACGCCCGAATGCTCAGCTCAAGGGAGTCGCCGCACAGGTCGGCGATATCCTGGATTTCCGGCGGCTGGTAGTTGTGGGCCAGGATAACGGCGTTTTTTTCCTTTGCCAGGCGTTTTATTTTTTCGATTATTCCCCGGCGCATTGACTATCCTTTTTTTAAGGGCGGGTTAACCGGGCTATTCATCCAGCTTGACCACGTCGGCATTCGCGGGGATCTCGAAATGAAACCGGGATGCGTCCATATCCTTTTCGAAGTTGAGGTTGGTAAACCGAAGGGCGGTTCGATCCCCGTAGGCGTTTAAGGTGATCACGCCGACGATATCGAGGGTGTTTTTATCCAGGGTGACAAAAATTTCCGAAATATCCAGCTGCTCTTGAAGGGGAATGAGTTTCAAGGCGTAGTGATGCTCGGGATCATCGGGTGTGGCCAGGCTGACCGCAAACATCTCCCGGACCAGCCTGAAATCGGCCAGAAAGCTTGCGCCTTTTCCATTGCTGAAATACGCCAGGGCGTCGCCGGTCACCACCTGGCTGTCCGCAGGCCGGTAGATCCATAACCTGCTCCCATCGGTGATGATCTCATATTTTTCCGGGGTTTCATAGGCCCACCGCATCATGCCGGGGTGCTTGAACCATGCCTTTCCGGCGGCGGTATCGGTGATATCCATGGCCTTTAAAATCGACTCCTGAAAAAAATCGGCGGAAAAATCAGCGGCGTTGTAACGTTTTTCAAGAGCGTCCAGGATCTGTTCCAGGTTGGGCGAAGCCTCAGGCAAACCGCTCTGGCATAAACCCGCCGAACCGAAAAGCATGATTCCGATGAAAATAATCGCCAAGACTGTTTCTCTATTCATGGCGTTACCTTGAAGTTTAATTTTATAAGCAACAGGCCTCCCTACATCAGGTTGAAAACCGAATCGTGCGCCAGGCTCCAGAAGTAGGCCGGAACGATTCCCATGAGAAGCACCGCGCCGGTCGCCGCGGTCAGGGCGATCACAATGGCGGGTGAAGGCGCGGGCATGGTGACCGGATGCTCAGGTGCCTGAAAGTACATGACCAGGATCACCCGCAGGTAGTAGTAGATCGAGACCACGCTGTTTAGGGCGGCGAAGATGACCAGCCAGATATAGCCGGATCGCAAGGCCTCGGTGAAGATGTAAAACTTGCCCATAAATCCGCCGGTGGGCGGGATTCCGGCCAGGGAGAACATAAACACCGCCATGGCGATTCCCATGGCCGGGTATTTGGCGCCCAGGCCCGCAAAATCGGAGATATGGTCGTATTCCCCCTCTTTTTTCCCCAGAAGCGCCAAAACACCGAAGGCGCCGATGTTCATGAAGGCGTAGGCCATGAGGTAGAACAGCATGCCGGTCTGGGCGAGTCGGGTTCCGGCCACAAACCCCACGAGAATATACCCGGCGTGGGCGATGCTTGAATAGGCGAGCATCCGTTTGACGTTATCCTGGACCAGGGCGATGATATTCCCCACCGTCATGGTGAGGAAGGCCGCAGCCCACATGATGGCCGTCCAGTCCACCTGCAGAGGGTCCAGGGGAACAAGGATCGCCCGGATCAGTGCGGCAAAGGCGGCCGCCTTGACCCCGGTGGCCATAAACGCGGTCACCGAGGTGGGAGCGCCCTCATAGGTGTCAGGTGTCCACATGTGAAAGGGGACCATGGATATCTTAAACCCGAAGCCGACGGTCATCAGCGCAAGACCCCCGATCAGCAGCTTTGAATGAAGGATTTCCGGATAGCTCTGAATAAACCGTGCGATCTTGATGAGGTCGAGGCTTCCGGTGGCGCCGTAGATCAGGGCGAAGCCGTAGAGCAGAAACCCGGAGGCGAACGCGCCCAGAAGAAAGTATTTCAGGGCGGCCTCGGTGGATTTCAGATCCTGCCTGTGGAAACCGGCCAGGGCGTAGATGGAAATGGACATGGTTTCAAGGGCGACAAACAGAAGGATCAGGTTGCCCGCCGCGGCCATGAAGATCATCCCCACACCGGCAAACAGCACCAGGGCGTAGTACGCCTCGGAGTTGAGCTGTTTGAAAAAATTCTGGTAGTTTAAGGAGACCATGATCGTCAGAACCACAATCAGGCAGAGGATGAGGGAAAAGAAAAAGGAAAACGGGTCGGTGAGGATCATTCCGCCAAAGGCGGCGGAAATACGAGGGGTATTCTCCTTGATAAAAAGGCTCAGCGTGGCCAGCACCGCTCCGAAAAGGGAGAGGTAGCCGATCAAACCGCCCGAGGGCCTGTTTTTATCCCTAAACACCCCGGCGAAAAGCGCCAGCAGCCCGGTCGCCGTGAGAATGATCTGCGGTAGAACAGACACGAAATCCGTTGCCGGCAGTGTGAATGTCAAGGTCTCCATCTATTGATTTCCTCCAGATTTACCGTAAAGGGCCAATACCCGCGAATCGAGCCAGGGGTTCGCCGTTGACCTCTTTGACGGAAAGCTCATACTTATGGTTATACTGGGCGATAAAATGCTCCACCGATGCGTCCATCTTTCTCAAAAACAGTCCGGGAAACACCCCCATCACAAACACCAGGACCGCGATGGGAAGCAGGGTGACGATTTCCCGGGCATTCAGGTCCGGAAGCTTCTTATTGGCCTCGATGGTGACCGGGCCGAACATCACCCTCTGGTACATCCAGAGCATGTAGGTCGCGCCCAGAATCATTCCGGAAACCGCAAAAACCCCGACCACCGGATAGGTTTTAAAGGTTCCCACCAGCACCATGAATTCGCCCACAAACCCGTTGGTTCCCGGCACCGCCACCGAGGCCAGGGTCGTGATCATCAGAAAGGTGGCGAATACCGGCATCACCTTGGCGATCCCGCCGAAGTCGTCCATGAGCCGGGTATGACGGCGTTCATAGATCATGCCGACCAGGATAAAGAGGGCTCCTGTGTTCAAGCCATGGTTCAGCATCTGGTAGATGCCCCCCTCGATTCCCTGAATGTTTAGGGCGAACAGCCCAATCATCACAAACCCGAGGTGGCTGACGCTGGAATAGGCCACCAGCTTTTTCATATCCGGCTGCACCCAGGCCACAAGGGCCGCGTAGATGATGCCGGCGATGGCCAGAAACGCGATGACCGGAAGAAACTTGTGCGCCGCATAGGGGAAAAGGGGCATGGCAAACCTTAAAAAGCCGTAGGTCCCCATCTTCAGAAGAATGGCGGCAAGGATGACGCTTCCCGCGGTGGGCGCTTCCACATGGGCGTCAGGAAGCCAGGTATGCACCGGGAACAGCGGCACCTTGACCGCAAACGCCAGGCAAAAAGCGGCGCAAAGCCAGAGCTGGGCCGGGACCGGGACATGCAGCCGGTAAAGCTCCAGCAGGTTGAATGTTCCTTCCCCGGTGGTCATGAAGCTGTGATAATAGAGATAGATGATGGCCACCAGCATAAAGATGCTTCCGCCCGCGGTGTAGATGAAGAACTTGACCGCGGAATAGATCCGCCGGGGCCCGCCCCAGATCCCGATGAGCAGGAACATGGGGATCAGCATAAACTCCCAGAAGATGTAAAACACGATCAGGTCGAGAGCCACAAACGCCCCGATCATGGCGGTTTCAAGCATCAGCATGCTGATCATGAACTCCTTGACCTGTTTTTCAATGTAGGTCCAGGAGCAGAGCACGCAGAGCGGAAGAAGAAAGGTGGTCATCAGGACCAGCCAGAGGCTGATGCCGTCGATGCCGAGATAATAAGTGATGCCGAGGCTTTCCACCCAGGGGACATGCTCCACGAACTGCATGCCGAGAATCGCGGCGTCAAAACCGATCAGGAGCAGAAGAGAAATCGTAAATTCAATAATGGAGCCCGCCAGGGCGATTTGCCGAATAAGCGTGTCGTTGCTGCCGTCTTCGTTCCTGATGAAAACCAGCAGAAGCGAAGCCAGCAGAGGGAAAAATATCAGGACGCTGATAATCGGAAACTGAAATGGGTTCATCGATGATCTCCCGGGGGCATGCCCAAAGTTTTATCCATTTATTTTATTTATCCATTTAAATTCATATCCGGGTGACGCCTACCGCAGGTAGAGGTAGTAGGCGATCACCGCAAACGCGCCGAACAGAAACGAGACCGCGTATTTCTGAACGTAACCGGTCTGGATCGATTTTAAGGCCCCGCCGCAGCGCATGAAGAACCGGGCGGTGCCGTTGACCAGACCGTCGATGACCTTGACGTCGATCCCCTTCCAGGAAAAGACGGCCAGGGCGTGAAGCGGGTTGATCGCGATCTTTTCATACAGCTCGTCCACAAACCACTTGTTCAACAGCAGCCGGTAGGAGAAGGGGTGCTTTTGCGCGAGTTTTTCCGGAATGCTGCGTTTTTTCATATACATCAGGTAGGCCGCCAGGATGCCGGCCAGAACGATCAGGGTGGTGATGCCCATGAGGAGGTATTCCATGGTGAACGAACCGTGTACCGCCGCTTCCGCCGCG
>DYLE01000019.1 GCA_020722245.1 Desulfonema limicola | reverse complement strand
TTATTGCAATATTTGGCATTTAATGTTTATTGACTCTATGATGAATTATTGCTGGATGATGTTCCTTTTCCATGAAAACATGGATAACATGAATTTACTTAATTGTAAAGTTTATTTTTTAACAATTCCTTAATGTCACCACCTGTTGCATTGAGCACCTCCTTGAAGGAGAAGATGCCCCATTTATTTAAATTTTTAAAGGGTGACATAATCTCATTGCAATTTAGGGGTGACATAATCATATTGCATTAACACCCATCACCCGGTTGGCCGATCAGAACCGGCTAAACAAGTTTCACATTCGGAACATTTACCACGGCTCCGGCGATGTCCGACACCGGGAACCCAGCAGGCCGTTTATTACTCCCATCCACATGTCCGCAGTCCCGGATCTGTTTAGAAAAAAACAGCTCCCCCTGCACGCCGCCCTGATCCAGACCTCGCCGCCGGACGACTTCGGCTGGATGAGCCTGGGGATCTCGGTGGACGTGGGATTTGCCGCGGCCTATTCGGCGGATATCGTCATTGCCCAGCTCAATCCCCAGATGCCCCGCGTGCTGGGCCACAGTTTCATTCATGTGAACGACGTGGATTATAGCGTGGAGAAGGACGAACCGCTTCTCACCATCGCCGACATTCCCGAATTTGAATCGGCCCACAAGATCGCCAGGCTGGTGGCCAACCTGATCGAAGACGGTTCCACCTTCCAGCTGGGCCTGGGCGCCACGCCCAAGGCCATCCTGCTGGCGCTTTCGGATAAAAACGACCTGGGGTGCACACCCAGTTTGTCATCGACGGCATCATGGACCTGGTCTCCCGGGGGGTCATTACGAACCGCTACAAGGGGCTCAACGAGGGGAAAACCGTGGCCAGCAACGCCGTGGGTATGCGAAACCTCTATGATTTTGTCCATGACAACCCCTCCCTGGAGTTTTTCCCGGCTGATTACATCAACAATCCCGGAGTGATCGCCCAAGCACCCCAGGATGGTGGCCGTCAACATGGTCAAGGAAATGGATCTGACCGGCCAGGACTCGGTGGATGACCTGCCGCTCAACTACTTCGCCGGGGTCTCCTCTGTTCTTGATTTTATCCGGGGCACCGCCGCGGCCTTAGCCGGCAAATCGATCCTGTTGATCCCCAGCACCTCCGTGGACAAAAAGACCAGCCGGATCGTGCCGCAGCTGACCGGAAACGTCGTGATTCCCATGAGCGATGTCACCTACGTGGTCAGCGAATACGGCGCGGTCAATCTGTTCGGGAAAAACCTTCAGGAAAGGGCCACGGCCATGATCACCCTGGCCCATCCCGATTTTCGGGAAGAGCTGTTTGACCAGGCCCGCCGCCTGGGCCTGCTGACGATGGGGAGCAGGCTGGGCGAATCCCTTCGCAGGGTTTATCCGGCCGGTCTGGAAGAAACCCGCACCATCGGAAACCAGTCCGTCAAGTTCCGACCGGCCAAGCCCGTGGACGAGCGCCGGATTCAGGAGCACTTTTACAACCTGGACAAAAAAGACGTGTTCTCCCGGTTTTTCCAGAATAAAACCTGTTTTTTCAGGGATGATATCGAGGGGATGTGTGAAATCGATTACGTCAAAAACCTCACCATCCTGGCGGTCACCGGCGAATTCGGGTTCGGCGAGGTTATCGGCATCGGCGCCTATATGCTGGAGGCAGACAGCAACCTGGCCGAGGCCGCCTTTTCGGTCAGCCGGCCCTGGCAGGAGAAAAGAATCGCCGCCACGATCCTGCGCAAGCTGGCCCAGGCCGCCATGGAAAACGGCATCGCCGGGCTGGTGGCCTACACCGAACCGGCCAACACGGCCATGAGAAAGCTGTTCGCCCCCCTCCCCTATTCGATAAAAACCTGGCGGGACGCGGATCTGCTGATCCTCACCTGCCGCTTTGACGCCGCCGCAAAGCCGCCGGAATTCAGGCCCGGTTGACCGGCCTGATGTTTTGCCGGAAGCCCTGCGGCACACATAAACTCCAAGGAGGAACCCCTTGACCGAATCTCAAAAGGCCTACGGCGTCCACCTGGCAGACTTTCAGAAAACCGCGCAGGTCAGGGGAATGGACGCCTACCGGGAACTCTAACGGGAATCGATCAACAGCCCTGATACCTTCTGGGCCAGACAGGCCGAGCGCCACCTGACCTGGAATAAAAAATGGGATTTTGTTCTGCGTTATGATTTTAACGAGGCGCAAATCGTATGGTTCGGCGGCGGAAAGCTCAACGCCTCCTACAACTGCCTGGACCGCCACATGGAGGCCATCAAGGACAAAACCGCCTATCTCTGGGAAGGCGATGATCCTTCGGAGGCGAAAGCCTCTACCTACGGCGACCTTTACCGGCAGGTCAACGCCTTTGCCGCGGCCCTTAAGAAAAAAGGGGGTCAAAAAGGCGACCGGGTCATCATCTATCTGCCCATGATTATTGAACTGCCGGTGGCCATGCTGGCCTGCGCCCGGATCGGCGCGATTCACAGCGTCGTGTTCGGCGGGTTCAGCGCCGAGGCCATCGCCAACCGGATTCAAGACTGCGGGGCCAGGGTGGTGATCACATCCGACGGCGGTTTCCGCTCGGGCAAACCGGTGGCGTTGAAAAAAACGTGGATGAGGCGTTAAAAAAGTGTCCGGAGGTCGAAACCCTCATCGTCGTCAACCGGGTTGATTCCAAAATCACCCTGAACCCGGACCGGGAGTGCTGGTGGCATGACATCACAACGGCCCCCGGCCTCCCCGATTACGTGGCCCCGGAGCCCATGGACGCCGAAGACCCGCTGTTCATCCTTTATACCAGCGGCAGCACCGGCAAGCCCAAGGGGGTGGTGCACACCCACGGAGGGTACCTGGTATACGCGGCCATGACCTCGGCGTATGTCTTTGACCTTCATCCGGACGAGGTGTTCTGGTGCACGGCGGATATCGGCTGGATCACCGGCCACAGCTATATTGTTTACGGGCCGCTGATCAACGGGTTTACCAGCGTCATGTTTGAGGGCGTGCCCAGCTATCCGGATTTCGACCGATTCTGGGCCATCGTGGAAAAATACCGGGTGAATAAGTTCTACACCGCCCCCACGGCCATTCGGGCACTGGCCAAGGAGGGGGAAGCCCACGTCAAAAAGCACGACCTGTCCAGCCTGCGGCTGCTGGGAACCGTGGGCGAACCCACCAACCCGGAGGCCTGGCGCTGGTATTATCATCACATCGGCCGGGACTGGTGCCCCATCATCGATATCTGGTGGCAGACCGAGACCGGCGGCCACATGCTGACCCCCCTGCCCGGGGTGGCGCCGATCAAACCCGTCTCCTGCGCCTTTCCCTTTTTCGGGGTGGATCCGGGTTCTCAGGATTGAATTTCCCCATGGTCTTCCCAAAAACAGCGACTTTCGCTTCTTAACTTATTTTCTCCCGTTAAATCGCCAAAAAGAAGCTTAAAAATTAGTCGCGGTATCTGCTTTTTCTTCCTCCTCCATGTCCGCCCGATATTTCCTCGCCCAGATATCGGGAATGGTTTCATTAACCTCTGAGATGGACTCCCATGTGATTTTAAAATCTGAAAAAATCTTCACCAACACATCCTTATTGGGCGCCAGCCAAAGGCAATAACGTATCTTTTCCTTCTTGTTATAATAGGTTCGAATCCAGGTCGCCGGTTCAATATCCACCAACTTCGCCCAGTTTTCCTCCACTTTATCCCAGCTTACTTTTGGATCTTTGTGTACCACCATGAAACTTTTCATTCTTTTCATTGGATACCTCCTTTTTTAATGGGGTTTGTGGATTCATCCGGTTACGCCTATGTCATGCAAAGCATGATCGGGCAACGGCGGACATCAAAAGCGCTATCGGCTCAATCAAAACCGCATGCCGGTGAACGGCTGTGCTCGCTATCCCTGCCCATGAACTGGAGAAAAACTTCCTGGTTCCGTTAGAAAAAAAGAGGCGGGCTTTTTTTGTTTGAATTAAGTATATACTCTATTGATCGGAAAATCAAGAGGCGGAAGTTTGTAATCCATCATCAATCCGATATTTATTTATTATTTATTACAAGCCTTGCCCATCGGGGGACGGGCTTGGGCTTTGCATCAATCATGCCGCCTGAAGGTTTCGAGACCAGGTAGATATTCATTTATTCATGACCCTCTCCTTCAGGTTGACTTTTGGGGCTGTTCTGATAAGGGATTTTAACGCTTAACCCGCTGAATATCTGGATGAAAAGGAAGGGATGGGTTTTTAGATGCAGATCACGGAGATGCTTGCCAGAAACGCCAGGATGTACGGGGATGAAACCGCCCTGGTGGAGCGTAACCCTGAGACAAAAGAGAGATCGGAAATCACCTGGGCCGAATTTTACCATCGGTCCAACCGCCTGGCCAACAGCCTGATCGCGCTTTCGATTCAAAAAGGGGACCGGCTGGTGCAGCTCATGACCAACTCCCTGGAGTGGCTTCCGGTGTATTTCGGAATCCTTCGCTCGGGTGCGGTGGCGGTTCCTCTCAATTTCCGGTTCGCCGCCGATGATATTCTGAGTTGCACAGCCTTTACCGAGGCCAGGGTCGTTATCTTCGGCGAGGCGTTCATCGACCGGATCAACGCGGAAAAGCCGGACCTGGATCAGACGGTTATCGCCTATATTTATGTGGGGAATGCGGATAAAAAGCCGGCCTACGCGCTTTTTTATGAAGACCTGTTGTCGTCAAGCAGCCCGCGAGAGCCGAAGGTCGAAATCACCCTTTCAGACGACGCCGCGATATACTTCACCTCCGGAACCACCGGCCGGCCCAAGGGGGTGGTGCTTCAGCACCGCCAGCTTGAGTTCGCCGGTTACGCCAAAACCGCCACCATCACCAGACCCATTCGGATAATTTTCTTTGCATTCCTCCTCTGTATCACACCGGGGCCAAGATGCACTGGTTTGGAAACCTGGTGGTGGGGGCAAAGGCGGTGATTCTGAAGGCCGCGGATCCGGAGTCCATTCTGGAGGCGGTCTCCGAAGAACAGGTCAGCATTGTCTGGCTTCTGGTGCCCTGGGCGCATGATATTCTGGTGGGGATTGAAAATCACAGGATTGATTTAAGCCGGTACCGCCTGGAGCAATGGCGGCTGATGCACATCGGCGCGCAGCCGGTTCCCCCCCAGACTGGTGAAGCGGTGGCGAAGCTTTTTCCCGGGTCAGGCCTATGACACCGACTACGGATTGACCGAGGCCGCAGGCCCGGGGTGCGTGCACCTGGGCATGGAAAACTTTCATAAGATCGGCGCCATCGGGGTCCCGGGGTTTGACTGGGAGTGCCGGATCGTGGATGAACACATGAAAAACTGCAATGCTGATCAGCCCGGAGAGCTTCTGGTCAAGGGTCCCGGAGTGATGAAGGAATACTATAAGAACCCCAAGGCCACGGCCGAGACACTGACCGACGGGTGGCTGCACACCGGGGATATCGCCCGCAGGGATGCGGACGGGTTTATCTGACGTCGGTGTAATCGGGGTCCCCGACGAGCGTCTCGGGGAGGTGGCCGCGGCGGTGATATCTCTAAAACCAGGCCAGGAGCTGTCTGAGGCGGAGGTGAAGCATATCTGTGAGGGGCTTCCTCGGTATAAACGGCCCAGGAAAATATTTTTCGGGCCGGTGCCGCGCAATCCCACCGGAAAGATTGAAAAACCCAGGCTGAGGGAGCGCTACGCAAAGCCTTGAGATAGGATCAGGGGCTTGTCTCCGCCTCTTTTAAGACCGCTTCGGCGATCACAAGGTCATAGGCCCGGTTCGGATCAAAGGACTTGCCGGTGTAAATGGCCTTAGCCTGCTGGATCGCTTCATAGGGCACCCATCCATGCGCCTTCCAGAGGTTTTCATCGTCCGCGTTCCAGAGCCGGAAGAATATGCTCCCCTTTTGCCTTTTGACATACATGCGAACCCGCTTGTTTTCTGGAAAAGGGTAATAAAACAATCCGTTTTTGTCCTTCATGGCCGCCGTCCTCGAGAATGTTTGTTTTAGTTTTTAAGTTCTATTTTTTATATTTTATGGCAGAATATTTCAAACTCAAAAAGTGTAAAGTTTGAACTGCGCAAAAGTGCCACAACTTTAGTCACTTCACACTTTAGTCACTTCACACTTTTATGATGGCCATATGGAAAAGCTGCGGATCCACAAAAAAAAGATGAAAGACCTGGTCCGGCTCATGACCACCCTGGAGGCGCAGATCGCGAAATGTCCCCGGTGCGGCATGTGCCAGGCGGTCTGCCCGGTCTACGCCGTCACCGGCCGGGAAACCGATTCGGCCAGGGGAAAGCTGGCCCTGCTCGGCGGGTTGATGGGGGAAATGTTCAAGGATCCGGACGGGGTGGATGCCCGCCTGGACCGTTGCCTGCTGTGCGGTTCATGCGAGGCCGAGTGCCCGACCAAGGTGCCCGTGCTTGAGGTTTTTTTAAACGCCCGCGCCATCCTTTCAGGCTACCGGGGGCTTTCTTCAGCGGAAAAGCTGATATTCAGAGTCCTGCTCTCACACCCCGCCGCCTTTGACCGGCTGCTGGAATGGGGGGCCGGCTGGCAGAAGCTGTTTTTAAAGCCGGCAAAGCCGCAGGCGGATCTGTCCTGCGGCCGGCTGGTTTCTCCGCTGCCGTCAAACCGCCATCTGGTTCCCCTGGCCCCTGTTCCATTTCATAAAATGGATATCCCTGCTTTGATTGAGGGAGAAAATAAGATTCGGGTGGCGTTTTTTGTCGGGTGCCTTCTGGACAAGGTGTTTCCCGAGGTGGCGGCAGGCATCGTGGCGGTTTTGCGCCATCACGGGGTAACCGTGATGACCCCGGACGCCCAGGGATGCTGCGGAATTCCTGCCCTGGCCGGCGGGGACACGCTCACCTTCAACCAGCTCGTGGACCACCATCTGGAAGGGTTCAACCCCGAAGGCTATGATTACCTGGTGACCGGGTGCGCCACCTGCACGGCCGTCATCAAAAAAATATGGCCGGCCCTGGCGAAAACCGGTTCCGATGAAAAACAAGCAATGATTCGCCAAATTTCGGCGAAAACCTATGACATCAGCGAGTTTCTGGTCAAGGTGGCCGGGCTGCGGATTCCAACCGGGACGGCGGAAGGGGCGCTAAAAACAGTGGTCACCTATCACGATCCCTGCCATTTGCGAAAGACCCTGAAGGTTTACGCAGAGCCCCGCCAAATCATTAAGGCCAACCCGAACTGCCTGCTTCGGGAGATGTCGAACCCCTCGGCCTGCTGCGGCATGGGCGGCAGCTTCAGCCTGAAGCACTATGACATGTCGGTGAAGATCGGCGCTCAAAAGGCCTCGGACATCATCGCCACCGGGGCCTCGGTGGTGGCCACCGGATGCCCGGCCTGCATGATCCAGCTCAAGGACCTGCTGGCCCAGGCGAAAAGCCCGGTTATTGTAAAACACGTGATCACGCTCTATGCAGACGCCTGCCTTCTTCCCTTGGCCGGGAACCGGCTTCCTTAAATTCAGTTTTTGACTTTTTGAGAAAAATTGGTTTATAAAATAAACGGTGTTTATTGTTTTGGACAAGGGGATGACAGGATTCAAGGTTCGGGGAGGATAAACATGGAAAACAAACGCCCGGTCTATTACCAGAGCGCTGAGCAGTGCGTCGAAGATGTAATCAAAAAGGTGGGAAAACGGATCGTGCTCGGTCTTCCCCTGGGTCTGGGCAAGCCCAACCAGTTTGCCAATGCGGTTTACCAGAGGGCCAAGGCCGACCCCTCCATTCAGCTTATTCTCTGTACCGCCCTTTCTTTGGAAAAACCCAAAGGGGCGAGCGATCTGGAAAAAAAATTTCTGGGCCCCTTTGTGGAGAGGCTGTTTGACGGATATGTAGAGCTCGACTACATGCTGGACCTGCGGGCCGGAAAGCTTCCCAAAAACGTTGAATTAAGGGAGTTTTACGCCAAGGCCGGGTCCTACCTCTATGTGGACCACACCCAGCAGAACTACATCAGCTCCAATTACACCCACGCCTGGCGGGATAGCCTCGACAGCGGGGTGAATGTCATTGCCCAGATGGTGTGCAAAAGGGAGATCGACGGCGAGCTTCGCTACAGCATGAGCTGCAACCCCGAGGTGTCTTTAGACATCGCCCCTGCCATGCGGGAGCTGGAAAAGCAGGGAAGAAAGATCGCCATCATCGCCCAGGTCAACCAGAACCTCCCCTTTATGTACGGGGACGCGGTGGTGACGCCCGATACCTTTGACGCGGTCATCGACACCCCGGATTACTATACCCGGTTGTTCGGCGCCCCCAAGATGTCCATCACCACCCCGGATTATATGATCGGGCTTTTGGCCAGCACCCTGATCAAGGACGGCGGCACCCTGCAGATCGGCATCGGCTCCCTGGGGGACGCTCTATGCTACGGGCTTCGCATGAGGCATGAGCACAACGCCGAATACAAAAGGATTCTCGGCGATACCGGGATCCTGGACAAGTTCGGCCTGGTGATTGAGCGGGTCGGCGGGGTGGACGCCTTTGATGAGGGGATCCTCGGCTCCACCGAGATGCTGGTGGATGGCTACCTGCATCTGATCAAAAGCGGGGTGGTGAAACGCAAGACCTACAACAACGTCCATATTCAGCGGCTGCTCAACGAAAAAAAGATCACGGACGTGGTGACCCCCGACACCTTCTCGTATCTGATCGAGGCGGGGGCCGTAAACCCGGTGTTGACGGAGAAGGATTTCAAGTTTTTAACCGAATTTGGAATATTCAGGCAGGGGTTGAAATTTGAAGACGGCCATATTCAAACCGGCGACTTGACTATTCCTGCGGATTTGACAAAACCCGCAAACCGTGACCGGGTGGTCGCCCGTTGCCTGGGGACGCGCCTGAAAAATGAGGTCCTGATCCACGCCGGTTTTTTCCTGGGCCCGGAGGGGTTTTATCAGGCGCTCAACGACATGACCGAACAGGAGCGCAAGAAGATCTTCATGACCAGCGTGCTCAACGTGAACCAGCTCTACGGCAACAACCCTTACTACAGCGAGGAGCTGAAGGTGCTTCAGCGAAGGCACAGCCGGTTCGTGAACGCCTGTCTGATGGTGACCCTTTCGGGCGCGGTGGTGTCCGACGGGCTTGAAAACGGCCAGGTGGTGAGCGGCGTGGGCGGCCAGTACAACTTCGTCTCCCAGGCGCACGCCCTGCCGGACGGGCGTTCCATCCTCATGTGCAAGGGGGTGCGGGGAGCCGGCAAGCAGGCCGCTTCCAATATCGTGTTCAATTACGGGCATATCACCATTCCCCGGCATTTGAGGGATTTTGTGATCACCGAGTACGGCATTGCGGACCTGCGCGGCAGGATGGACAAGGAGGTCATCGCGCAGCTGCTCAACATCACCGATTCCCGGTTCCAGGAGGAACTGCTGGAAAAGGCCAAGAAGGCCAGAAAAATTCCCCAGGACTACAAAATCCCGGATCAGTTCAAAAACAATTACCCCCAGCGGCTTGAGGAGGAGCTGGCGCCGTATAAAAAGAAGGGGTTTTTCGAGCCTTTCCCCTTCGGCACGGATTTCACGCCCGAGGAGCTGGTGATCGGAAAGGCCCTGAAATGGCTGAAGGGCCAGATGACCGAGGGCTTGACCAAGGTCAAGGGGCTGGGAAAGGCGATGACGATCCGGACCGTGCCCGAAGCGGCAAAGCCGTATCTCAAGCGGATGCAGCTTGAGCACCCGGATTCGGCCAAGGAAAAAATCATGCAGAAACTGGTGATCTACGCCCTGTCCGCCCAGGGGAGCATATGAGTCACTCAAAACGTTTTCAAAACCGCAGTACCCAACCACGGTAAAGGAGTCGTCATGGTTGAGAAATTTGATTTGCTATCCTTCGGGCAAAGGCATCCGAAGCGGATGCATCGCAACCTGCCCACCTCCGTCTTGTATGAGAAGATCATCACCAGCCGTGAAGGCCAGCTTGCCCATCTGGGGCCGGTGGTGGTTCGCACCGGGCATTACGCGGAACTCCCGCCCAGGGATCGGTTCATTGTCAGGGAGCCGGTCAGCGAGAAAAAGATATCCTGGAGCAAGGAAAAAAACGCCCTTTCGGAAAACCAGTTCAACACCCTGTTCCGCCGCCTGATGTCCTACATGAATGACAAGGAGGTCTATGTTCAGGACTGCCTGGTGGGCGGGGTGCCTCAGCACCGGATCCCCATACGGGTGGTCACCGAGACCGCCTGGCACAGCCTGTTTGCGCGAAACATGCTGTATCAGATTCAGGATTTAAAGGCGCTCGATTCGTTTTCGCCCGAATTTACCATCCTTCATGTACCGGGGTTTAACGCCGTGCCCGAACAGGATGGGACCTCTTCATCCGCGTTTGTCCTGGTCCATTTAGGCATGAGGCTGTTGCTGATCGGCGGTTCCAGCTACGCCGGTGAGCTGCGGCAGGCGGTGTTTACCATCACCGATTATCTGATGCCGGAGACGGTGTTCTGCATGCGCTGCGCGGCCAATGTCGGCAAGGAGGGGGATGTGGCGATATTCCTGGGGCGGGAGGAGACCGGCAAGACCACCCTGGCCACAGACCCCGAGCGGCGGCTGATCGGGGATCATGCCCACGGCTGGTGCGAAGAAGGGCTGTTTAACCTGGAATGGGGCTGCTATGCCAAGATTTTCAATATTTCCAAGCAGGATCAGCCCTATATTTATGAGTGCACCCGCCGGTTCGGCACCGTCCTGGAGAATGCCAGCATGGATATGGATACCCGGCGGGTCGACCTCTCCGATGGAAGCCTTACGGAAAATATTCGAGGGATTTATCCCATCTCGCACATCCCGTTTGCGATCCGGGAAGGGATGTTCGGCCATCCCCGAAACATGTTTTTATTGACCTGCGACGCCATGGGGGTGCTTCCGCCCATTGCGCGGCTGACCCCGGAGCAGGCGGTTTATGCGTTTCTCTCCGCCTATACCTCCAAGCCGTCTCAGGGCGAATCCGGCGAGTATGAACCCCAGGTGATGTTCAGCGTGGTTTTCGGGGACACCCTCCTGTCTCAGCCGGCCCATGTTTATGGAAAGCGGCTGATGGAAAAAATCCTTAAACACAACATCAACTGCTGGCTGGTGAACACCGGCTGGAGCGGCGAGGACTGCACCAAGGGGGAGCGGATAAAAATCGAACACTCCCGGGCGCTGATTCGGGCAGCGATTTCAGGGGCGCTTTCTGAAGCGGCGTTTGAAACCGACCCGGTGTTCCAGTTTGAAATCCCCAAGACCTGCCCGAATGAGGCGGTGCCGGCCGGCATCTTAAACCCCCGGCTTTGCGCGGCCGATCCGGGCGAATATGAGATGCGCGCGGTCCGGCTGGTGGCTGAGTTTTTAAAAAACTTCAAGCAGTTTGAGGATATGGTGCCGGAAGAGATGCGCTCCATGCTTTCCCAGATCATCTCCGTGGATGACACCATGGACCTGGAGGATTTCGGGTTCATGATGTAACCGGCCTTCGCCAAACCTTCACCTCGCCGTGTCGGGCGTCACCCTTTGGCTTTTTTACCTCGGGTGTCTTGCCGGAATGCCTTTTTCCATGCAGAGCCGATACCATGACCTGAACACCTATCTACGCAACCGGTTCGGGTGCCGGGTTCAAAAGATATCCATTGATGCCGGTCTGTCCTGCCCCAACCGGGACGGTACCCTGTCCAGCCGGGGATGCATCTTTTGCGACCGCCTGGGATCCGGAACCGGGGCGTTCCAAAAGGGAATCTCCATCACCGATCAGATTCGGCAGGGCAAGGCCAATCTGTCCCGAAGGTACAAGGCGGAAAAGTTCATCGCCTATTTCCAATCCTTCACCAACACCTATGCGCCGGTGGAAAGGCTGAAGCAGCTCTATGACGAGGCCCTGGCTGTCGAGGATGTGGTGGGGCTTTCCATCGGCACGCGGCCGGACTGCGTGGACGAAGAAAAACTCAGGCTTATTGAAGGCTACGCCAGAGACCGGCTGGTATGGATCGAATACGGTCTCCAGTCCGCCCATGACGAGACCCTGGCCCGGATCAACCGGGGGCATGATTTCAAGGCCTTTCAGACCGCCGTGGAAGAGACGAAAAACCGGGGAATACAGATCTGCGTGCACGTTATTTTAGGGCTTCCCGGCGAATCCAGGGCGCAGATGATGGAAACCGCGAAAATCTTAGCCGGCATGGGAATCGACGGTCTCAAGATTCACCTGCTCTATGTGGTTAAAGGCACCCTTCTTGAGCAGTGGTTTCGAGACGGGAAATACACCTGCCTGACCCAGGAGGCGTATGTGGACCTGGTTTGTGATTTTCTGACCTATATCCCGCAAAATGTCGTGATTCAGAGAATCACCGGCGATCCGCATGCCGAGGATCTTGTGGCACCGCTCTGGTCCCTGGAAAAAATTCAGACCCTCAACCGAATCCGCCAAACCCTTGAGGATCGAAACCTGTATCAGGGAATGTACGCTAAAGATTAGCAGCCGAAAAAAAGGAGAGGAGATCACCGTCACGTGAAAGGGGGTGTCGGCAGGCCCGGTAAAACACAATGTGTCTTAAAGAACCTTTAAAAACCGGTTGATGGCGGAGAGAGAGGGATTCGAACCCTCGGTAGGGGTTTTTGCCCCTACACTCGCTTAGCAGGCGAGCGCCTTCAGCCAACTCGGCCATCTCTCCGTTTTTCATGGCGGAGGGAGTAGGATTCGAACCCACGGAGCTTTCGCTCAACGGTTTTCAAGACCGCCGCCTTCGACCACTCGGCCATCCCTCCGGGCCTTCCCTCCCATACATGAACTCATCCTATAACAAAATTAAAATTTGCAGGTCAATAGTATTTTTCTCTGATCTTATTTCCTAACTATCTAAATTGATAATACTTATTTTTCTTCATCGTTTTTATACGGTCAGAATTTAAAAAAAAACCTTGACCCTATGGGGCGGGGGAAACCCCCCGTTTAAGGTATTTTTCATAGAACAATTTGCCTTTTTTCCCATCGCTTAAAATCGATTTGAGGTACTTTAGGGTGCTTTTAACAGACTCGGCATACAGATCGCGATCAATACCCCATCGATGCTTAAAATGATACCGCATATATGCCGATACGTTATCCAGATCCTGTTCCAGACGTTTGCGGGCCACATTTTTGTAGAACCCTTCGGTTTTTTCAAGCAGCTGCTCCTCGGAATCAAAATCCGGTATACCGGCCTCCTGAAACTCCTTAAACAGCAGAACCAGCTTCTCCAGGTAGCGTCGGTCCGCCATCTGTCCTAAAAGGTCGGCGGACCCCACGATTTTGCCCACGGTCTCTAGTTCCTTGGAACAAAAAGGGATTTTGCGAACATCAATGCTCAGGTTGGTGCATTTGATCAGGTGCTCGCAGTCCTTCATCTGAGTCTTTGAAAAATTTTTTTGGGCCAGGTTTTTTTTCATAAACTCCACGCTTCGTTTTTCATGGCCGATGGTGTACTTGGCCCCGGTTCCCTGCTGGTCGTGTTTCGTCTGAATCAACCCGGAATCATGATACAGCCCGGCGATAATCCCAAGCATAATGCTCTGTGAATCAAACCGAAACCCGCCCATGACGCAGCCATGGATCAGCCTGGCCGTCGCCAGGGTCACCATAATGGTGTGTTCGAGGTTGTGGTACTTTGTGTTGGAGGCGCGGTACCCGGGGTATTCGCCGTTGAACAGAAGAATAATATCCGCATACACCGAACGGATATGCTCTGCTGTGCTGTCGGCTTTGAGAAGGGAAACGATATACAGGATCTCCTTTAAGATCTCCTGTGGGTCCTGACTGTCGATCAGATCATAAAGCCGGGCTTCCTTTTTCTTCATCCATCCTCCGATCCGCCCGGCCTGCTGCCATCGCCGGGCGATGGTTTGGGACAAGGGATAGAGATTATCCCGGGAATCTCTCCCGAATCGCTTTGATCACTGGAATAATTTGAAAAAATGCAGCAACCACCTCCGGATCGAACTGCCTTCCGGAATCCGACCGAATGGTTTCAAACACCCTCTCATCCGTCCACGGCGGTTTGTACGAACGGGTCGAGGACAGGGCGTCGAACACATCCGCCAGGGCCACAATACGGGCGCTCAACGGGATTTCCTCGAAACGCTTGGGTATCCCCATCTTCACCCGGGGACTCATAATATTCTTGATTTTACCGGGGTATCCGCCTCCCGACCACCGTTCGTGGTGGTTGAGCGCGATCTCCATGCTCATGCGGTCCAGACCCGAGGTCTGATTGGCAAAAAGCCGGCCGCCGTATACCGTATGCCATTTGATGACATCATACTCGGAAGCGGCCAGCTTACCGGGCTTTTTTAAAATTTTATCCGGAATCCCCACCTTGCCCACATCGTGAAGCATGGCGGCGAGCCGAATCAGGTCCTTTTGCCGCTTCATCTCCTGCCGCTCCACCCTGCGGCCTATGGCCCATTGCTGGTAAATCTCCGCGGCGTAGGCACCCACCCGCTGAACATGAGGGCCGGTTTCATTGACGTCTCTTAGCTCAGCCATCTTGACCATGCGAAGGATCAGTTCCCGGTTCATGACGCCCCGGTCAATGGCTACGGCGGCAGTGTTGGCAAACAAGGGAACAAGCTCCCGGCTCTCGGGGGAGAAGGGAACGATCCGTCCCTTCTCATCCTTTGCGTTGATCAGCTGCATGACCCCCACCAGCCGGTCATGAAAGGTCTTTAAAGGAATGGTGAGAATGGATCGGGTGGTGTAGCCGGATTTTTTGTCATAATCCGGGTTGAACATGTACGGACGATCCGCCGGAATGCGATAGGCATCGTCGATCACAAGGGTCTGCCCCTTGGACGCCGCATACCCCACAAGGGAGTGATCATCTATAGGAAGCGAAAAATTCGCATAGATCTCCTCATTGGCTTCATTTTCCTTGAAAAGGGTTTCATTGTGGACATACCCGAAACGCAGGGACTGATCCTCGATGACAAAGATGGAGCCGGCGTCGGCATGGGAGATCTGCCGGGCTTCATACAAAATTTTATCCAGGATGGTGTCGATGTCGTTAAAGTGGTTGACCTCCTCGATCCGCCGTAGGATCGAAGCGAGGGTGTCCCGGGCAAGCTGCATGGGCGTAGCATCCTGTCATTTTTTTAAGGCGGCCGCGTGAATGTCCTTAACCTCTCTGAATTCACGAAAATCTGCATGGGCCCGCGTCTTCAAAGCATATCTTTTCAATTTAAGATGGAGTGTATTCTATTGAATCTGCCCGGTCTGGTCAAATAAAAAGACGGGTTCGCTCATGCGGTTTTTCAAAAACCCAGGATCCTACCCCCCTGATAAATGATAAAGGCCATCCCCCAGGCCACGGCGGTGGTATAACCGATATTGAACACGGCCCATCGTGCAGAACCGGTCTCCCGGGCGATGGCGCTGACGGTGGCCAGGCAGGGAATGTAGAGCAGCACAAAGATCATCATGGACAACGCGGAAAGGGGGGTTATGCCGGACCGCTTGAGGGCATGCCGCAAGGCCTCGGACTCGGCATCCCCCTCGGCCACATACAGCACCCCCAGGGTGCTGACCACGATTTCCTTGGCCACAAACCCGGTAAGCAGCGCCACGCTGCCTCGCCAGTCAATGCCGATGGGCTGAAAAACCGGTTCGATCACTTTTCCGATCCGGCCGATATAGGAGTTTTCAGCCCGCTTTGCCTCCTTTGCCAGGGAAAGCTTTTGTATCAGCTCCTCCTGTTCAAGCTTGAGGCGCTCGGCCTCAGGCGGATCCGCGGTCTGAATCCGCGCGGCATAAGCGCCGGTGATGCGCGCGATTTGAGCTTCGTAAACCGGCGAATACCTGCTTTCCTTCGGAAAGCTCGAAAGCGCCCAGACCAGGATCGAGCCGGCCAGGATGATCCCCCCCATTTTTTTTAAAAACAGTTTGCTCCGGTCCCACATGTGAATCAGCAGGCTTCGAATCATGGGCATGCGATAGGGGGGGAGCTCCATCACAAACGGGGCATCCTCCCCTCTTAACAGGACGGTCCGAAAGAGACGGCCGCTGAGGATGGAAACGACCACGCCGAAAAGATAGACGGCAAAAATCACGGTGCCGGCGTTTGCGGCGAAAAAGGTTCCGGCCAGAACAATATACACCGGCAGCCGGGCGGAGCAGGACATAAACGGCGTGATCAGGATGGTTAGAATGCGGTCCTTTCGGCTCTCCAGGGTCCGGGTGGCCATGATCGCGGGAACGCTGCAGCCGAAACCCATCAGCATGGGGATAAACGATTTGCCGTGAAGGCCGATCAGGTGCATGATCCGGTCCATGAGAAACGCGGCCCGCGCCATATACCCGGTGTCTTCAAACAGAGCGATGCAGAAAAACAGCAGCAGGATGTTCGGCAGAAACACAATCACGCTCCCCACCCCGGCGATCACCCCGTCTAATATAAAATCCTCGAGCATTCCCGAGGGAAGGAGGGTGTCAAGGAGGGTGGAGAGCCCCACCACGCCGGCGTCGATCCATTCCATGGGGTAGGCGCCCAGGGAAAAGGTGATCTGAAACATGGCCCAGATAAAAAAGATAAAGATCGGAAACCCCAGAAACCTGTTGGTGAGGACCAGATCGATATTCCGGGACATGTCAATCCGCTGGAAGGTGGAGGTGGACATCACCTCCTTGATGATGCCGGCGATAAACCCGTAGCGCTCATCGGTCATGATGATTTCGGGCTCATCGTCAAACCGGCTCATCAGCCGCCGGCGCAGGTCTTCCGTCTTGTTTAAGATCTCCCGGCTTTTCCCGCCTGTGGCCTCTTTGATCCGGTCTTTGACGATGCGGTCATCCTCAAGCAGCTTGATGGCGGTCCAGCGCTGGTTGTAGGGAAGCGGGACGTCCCCCTGGCTTCGAATAAACTCCCTCAGCTCCGAGATGGCGGATTCGATGTCCTTGCTGTAGCGGACCCGCCTTTCTTCGGGTATGGACAGTGGCTTCTGGGCGACCTCGACGGCGGTTTCCAAAAGCTCCGTCATGCCCTGCCCTTTATTGCCCACGGTAAACACCACGGGTACCCCGAGGAGCTGGGAGAGCTTTTTTGCGTCGATTTTATACCCGCGGGACTTGGCGACATCCGCCATGTTTAAGGCAAAGATCACCTTGCAATCCAGCTCCCGGAGCTGGTTGGCCAGGTAGAGGTTCCGCTCCAGGTTGGAGGCATCGATGATGTCGATGACCACGTCGGGGTTTTCGTCGAGAATAAAATTCCGGGCGATGATTTCTTCGGTGGAAAACGGGGTGAGGCTGTAGGTGCCGGGCAGATCGATGATCTGAATGTGGTACCCGAGCTTAAAGATCTCCCCTTCTTTTTTTTCAACGGTGACGCCCGGCCAGTTGCCGACCTTCTGGCGGGTTCCGGTCAGCTGGTTGAAGATGGTGGTCTTTCCTGAATTCGGGTTGCCGGTCAGGGCGATTCTGATAAGGGGCTGCGGCATCCTCCTCCCCTTTTTTATTACGGTTCCATCTCAATTTCGGCGGCCTCCTCCACGCGAAGCGATACATGGAAGCCCCGAATCACAAGCTCCATGGGGTCTCTTAGCGGCGCGTATTTTTCAATGTGGACCTCGCTCCCCGGGGTGAGCCCCATCTCCAGCATCCGCCGCCGCAGCCTGCTGTTTCCGCCGATCCTCTGGATTCGGCCGGTTTGTCCCTCCCTCATTTGACTCAACCGCATGAATCGATGCCCTCCGCAAAAATCCCCGGTCAGGTTCTTTCCACTCCCCGCACCGGCTGAACGATGATTTTCTGGGCCATGCCCTGGCCGAGGACATACCGCTGGAAACCCACCGCAATCACCAGCTGCCCCTGGCCGTAGTTGGTGATCACCTCGATTTCGTCGCCCATTCGAATCCCCATGCTCTCCAACCGAAGGCGCGCCTTGTTCCCCCCGATGAAATCCTCAACCAGAACGCGCTCCCCCTGTTTTGCCAGGACCAGGGGGATATGCCTTTCCCGGGATTTGAGGCAATCGCTGCAGAGCCCGTAGATTTCCATGCGATGCTGCAGCATGTAAAACCCGTGGCTTGAAACGATCTGGCGCTGAAGGTGCTCCATCTGGTCGTTTTTGAACTCAATGACCTTTCCGCATTTGGTGCAGATCATGTGGTCGTGATGCTGCCCCAGGTGCCGGTGCTCATACCGAAAGATGCCGTTTAGAAAACGATTTTTCTGGGCAAACCCGAATCGGCACATCATCTCAAGGGTCTCTTCCACAAACTCCCTGGAAAACGACACGCCGCCGGTTTTCAGCATCCCGGTCAGTTCCTCGGCCGTGACATGCTGCTCGACCTGCAGAAACCGCTCCAGCACCTTCAACCGGTCATCAAACCGGTCTATTTTTTCCTGTTTGAAAAGCCGCTCAAACTGTCGTCGTTCATACGCATGTAGCTCCGGCATCTGTTCCATCCATTGCCTCTTTTTGCATTTAAAATAAATTTTATTAATACAGGTATCATGCCGTGTCAACAACACCCTGAAAATTTTTCAGAAGCCATGGATGTTTGAAAAAAATGTGCATCGGTTCAAAGGGCACTGCAAAGGGTTTTGAATTACCTGTTTTATTGGATTTAAAATGGGGGTATGATGATACGTAAATCCTGAAAAAGCCGGGACTGCTCGTTTCCTGAGTTTTCAAAGGGGTGATCGGCGTCTGCGATTTAAAACCGCCAACATTATTTTATACTGCGCAAACTGGGCGCAGACCGTCGGGTTTTTCAAGGACGGGCTGGGCCTGCCGGTGCGTTTTAGCGCCGAGTGGTTTGTGGAGTTTTTGTTAAACGACGGCGCCCGCCTGAGCGTTGCCGATGAACGCCGGGCGTCTGTTAAAACCGGCAAAGGGCTTGGCGTCACCCTGGCCCTGGAGGTGGAGGATATTGATACGGCCTTTAAGGCTACGGTAAACGCGGGGCTTTCGCCCACGCCCATTCGGAATCATGCATGGAACGCTCGGGTGTTTTACCTGTTTGATCCCGAAGGCCATCGCATGGAGTTCTGGCAGGCCGCAGACCCTCCCATCCCCCGGCCGGGATTGGGGTTTTGATTTGAAAACCAAAAATATTTTTTGGGGTGAAAGGAATGTATAAAATCATTGAAGCAGACAACAGGGTAAACTATGGGGTCATTGATGAACCGGTGGCGTTCAATTATAAAGACTACAAGCTGCTCAATTTTTTCGGCAAAGAGATAAAAGGCCTTAGAAAAAAATTTGCGTTCCACCGGTTTAACTTTGTGGGGGTCCTGACCGATGAATTCATGGTGTGCTTTGCCGCCGTGGGCCTCGAATACCTCTACAACTGCTTCGGCTATCTTTTTCATTACACCGACGGCCTGATCTATGAGTTTGACGTCAAGGGCTTAAGGCCGGGAAAAAAATTCATCTTTCCGGCCGACCCGGATGAGTACACGATTCAGTTTAAAAACAGAAAAAGCAGCTGCCGGATCAGCAAGTCCCACCAAAACGGATGCCTTGACCTTGACCTGAACATGGAAGGCCGGCTTCGGCTGAAAGGCCGGTTCACCTACGGCCTGAAAAGCCACAGCCCGCTTCGGGTGCTGAACCCTTCCGAGCCCTACCGCTGGACCTTTACGGAAAAGTGTTCCGCCATCATCCCCCAGTCCCTGGAAATCATTTTCAAAGAGAAAAAGCTGGGGTTTGATATGGCCAAAACAACCCTGCTCTACGACTGGTCCGGCGGATACATGCGCAGGGAAACAAACTGGTACTGGGCGGCTTTAAGCGGTATCCTTTCCAAAGACCACAAGACCCGGGTCGGGGCCAATTTCGCGGCCTTGACCAACGAGTCCTTTTACCCGGAAAACGCTTTCTGGATCAACGGGAAAAGGACGCGCGTCTCACGAACGATCTATGATTTTGATTTTAAAAACCTGTATAGGCCGTGGCATGTCTGGGATGAGGATGGCCGGGTGGACCTGAGGTTTTTCCCCATGGGCGAACGCAGCGAAAAAATAAACGCCTTGATCCTCAAATCCAGTTTTCACCAGATGATCGGAAAATTTGAAGGAAGGTTCACCCCCCTTGAGGGGGATCCCCTTGAAATTCAAGATATCTATGGGTTTGCGGAGTTTCACCGGGCGCTCTGGTAAGGGGTGTCTTTAACCGTGGCGTTCATGAATGAAAAAGCGCAGCGCGTGAAGGCATAAAATAGGGGATCAGGCATAAAAGGGAGGCATTCAATGATTAAAGAAATCACCGCGACGGACCTCAACGTCGATCTGTTTATCAGTGAAAAAATCCAGGAGATCAAATCCACGGTGGGAACGGCAACAGCCATCAATGCGCTTTCAGGCGGTGTGGATTCATCCACGGTGACCCTGCTGGGGCATCGCGCCCTTGACGAGCGTTTGAAAACCGTGTTTATCGACAACGGTCTGATGCGCGAGGGCGAACCGTCCCAGGTGGTGGGGTTCTTTCGCAATCTGGGCGTGGCCGTGGAGGTGGTGGATGCGCAGAATGAATTTTTTTCAGCACTTAAGGGAATCACGGACCCGGAGGAAAAGCGCGAGGCCATTACCCGGACCTTTTACCGGCAGGTGTTCGGCCGGATCGTTCGACAAAGCGGGGCGAGGTTTCTGTTGCAGGGGACCATCTTGACGGATGTGGACGAGACCGTCGCCGGAA
>DYLE01000229.1 GCA_020722245.1 Desulfonema limicola | reverse complement strand
GAGGGAAAAACAGTTGCCCGTAAGCAATCCGGATCAACCCATACACATTCACCATGGCCTGGCTGGCAGTCGCAGGAAGCGGCTGGCCTGTGGGAATGATGCCGTGATGGGCTTCAACCCTGGCGGTATTCCAGGCGGGATGGCGGCGCTGGGGATCGGCTCCGCTGATGCCCAACGCCTGAAGGATTCTGGACGCATCTGCGTGCTGTTCTTCAGGCAGAAATCCGCAATCGGTTCTGGGATAGGTGGTTACGCCCGCTTCATAAAGTTTTTGTGCCGCCTCCAGTGCCTGTGCAGCAGACAGTCCATATCTGGCGCTGGCCGCCTTCTGCAGATCAGACAAGGCAAAGGGAAGCGGAGCTTCGCGCTTGCCCTCC
Source organism: Desulfonema limicola (assembly GCA_020722245.1). GTDB lineage: Bacteria > Desulfobacterota > Desulfobacteria > Desulfobacterales > Desulfosalsimonadaceae > DYLE01. Next base: position 2,793 of record DYLE01000229.1, on the reverse strand, counting down.
TTCCGGGTAAAAGCCGTAACAGTAGCCTGCTGGCCCGAAACCTTCCGGGCCACTGCCTCGGCTGGTACCCGGTTGGTCAGTCTGCCTTCCTCATCAAGGCCTGCCTGATCTTCCGGCATCTGCCACCTGGCGCGAACACCATTTGAGAGATGCGCCACGACCAGAAAGAATTCCCGTGACCGGAAATTGCGCAGTTCTTCATCCCTGCGGACAATCAGGGCCAATGTGGGGGTCTGTACCCGGCCAATGGACCAAATACCAGAGCCACCTTTGGCCTGGATATTTCTGGACAGGGCAATACTGGCATTCATCCCGACCAGCCAGTCAGCCTGGGAGCGTGCTTCTGCAGAACATGAAAGAGCCTGCATGGCTTTGTTGTCCTTCATGGATACCAGCGCCTTCTTTACGGACTCCGGGTCTACCGCTGAAAGCCAAAGCCGCCGGGTCAAACCATTCCAGCCAAGAAACTGGAGGACCTCATCAACCAGTAATTGTCCCTCCCGGTCTGGGTCGCCTGCGTGAATTACCTCCCGGGCCTGCTTCAGCAGGTTACCGATCACGCGGACCTGCTTTGCGGCATCCGCATCACGGGGGCGTAGTCGAAAAGGGGAAGGCATGACAGGAAGAGCACTGGCAGGAATGGACTGCTTTTCTCCCGGTTTACCAGACATGACTTCTTCCGGAGTCCAGAGTGTTAGCAGGTGACCATAACACCAGGTGATATTGTCATCCCCGACCTTCAGAAAACCATCCATTTTTTGTGGGGTACCCAGTCCCTGAGCAATTGCTCTGGCTACTGAGGGTTTTTCGGCAATGAACAGACGCATAAATTTCTCCTAATGCTTTTGAAAATCGGCGAGGATCGGAACCTTTTTGCCGTTAATAAACAGCAAAACATCCTTGCCAAGCTGTCTTGCCAGTTGCCGCGCGGCCATCCTGACCGGCATTTCCAACCCGGGCGGTACCTGATCGACGCGCAGCGTGATTTTGGAAGTCTCCAGTCTCGGATGCTGTGCTTTTGTCAAAGTCGGATCCCCCTGGACTTGCGACCCAGCCAGAACCAGAGAGCCGCGATTATCAGGACGGTAAATAAAAGGGATCCAGGCAGGCCGATCAGCCGGAATATCCTGAAAATCAATCCATAGATCAGCCCATGAATAATGGCTGAAACCAGCATGTGTCCTATCCCGTAATCGTGGTGGTAGTACATGGGTGCTCCTATATCTCCAGATTATTCTCAACGTCTTCTTCGAGGTCGGGAAAAGGCTGTGCAGGGAATGTTTCTACGAACACCCCTTGTTTTTCCTGTTCATCGGGCGCGTATAGCGTGCCGGTTTTTATTTCTCCACCAGAAGAAAGCAGCAGGTTCTGCTGTTCAAAATCGAGACCCAGAATATGCACATCACTTGTTCCAGGGAGTGGTAATCCGACAGCCGATACATGTAACTTGCCCGTGTGCATGTCCCGAATGGTCGCGATGACGTCTTCCTGCGTCTGGTCAATGGTTTCAACTTTGAACGTCTGCAGATGCGGTTGCCCGGAAAACTGTTGCAGCAACTCGTTCCAGTCTTTGGCTCCTTCTGGAAAGACCGTGAGAATCTCGTAATTCTTTCCGTTACTGTCACGATGCTGGGTCAGCAGGCTCTGAAGTTCAGCGGACTTGGTCCGACCGGTTTCGTCTGCGTCCAGGCCGATGACAATGCCTTGTGGTTGTTGACGTTCAATCAGCGCGGTCAGGGCCCGTTCTGTTTCCCGTCCCCATCCGCCGCCCAAGGAAACATAAAAATCCTGTCGGGGCAGTTCATCCAGCTGCGCCTTGCTCAAGGCATCAATGCTGGCCTCACAGAGATGAATCTGACCAGTCGGCTGATTGGAATCCCGTTCCTTGTGAGCGAAAACGGCAATCCCTTTGTTTCCGGAGAATCCTGAGAAAGACTTGCCATCACGCCCGGGGCCTTTGCGCTCCCAACCTGATATCTGAAAAACATTTTGGTCTTCCAGAAAACGGACATGTGCGAACGCTATGTTTTCATGGTGTTTGATACGCTCCGTCCGGATGGAACGGACATAGGTTTGCAGGGTTTCCGGACGAAGATCCCGCGCCTGCAAATAATCGCTGGCTTTGCCCTGTAACGGGGGCAGGTTTTTCCATTCAGAACGAACGTCCGTTTTTTCTTCCCGTTCACCGGCTGTTGGTGACGTCATCAGATTTCTGGGTGGCGACCAGTGCTGTGATTCTCCCAGATACGTCCGGAGCATCTGGCGTACATGACCAAGATTGGAGTCAATATGGTTGAGCCCAAAATTGACAATGGTGCCATTGTCCTCTTTGTTTTGTGGATTGAAATATACCCATCGTCCCTCTTTCTGGCCCACGATGAGCACATCGTTTCCGGCCCGGTATTTCATCGCGTTGCGGCTGCTTTCCCTGCGGTCAAGTTCCCATCCGTTATCCTCCAGCAATTGAGGCAACGGAATACCTTGAATGAAGCGTTGTAGTTCATCGCGATCTCTTGCGTTGTCCATGATCCTCTCCAGAACCAGAAGGCCAAAACGGCGCCTGAGAGAGAATCGGGAGGATGGGAAAGACACGAAAAATATTTGGGGAATGATGCGAACATAGGTCAGAAAATTTCCAAAAATGGCGATTTTTGACCTTGATTTACAATTGCATTTTCATGCAAGCATGTTAGGAACTAAATGAATTAACTTATTGTTATCATTTATGATTGGCTAGAATTGTGATTCCGGTTGTCGCGGGTTCGAACCCCGTCGGCCACCCCATATAATACA
>DYLE01000228.1 GCA_020722245.1 Desulfonema limicola | reverse complement strand
ACGGCTTCCGGAAAACGAGGGGGAAACGTAAATACCGCCGGGATAATCCGGCATATTGAAAAACTGATACCGGCGAAGGGATTTGTTGCGATACAGGATCACCGAGGTTCCCTTCAGGCCGAACCCGTATTTATGGGTATCGGCGGAGATGGAGGTCAGGCCCGGCAGCCGGAAATCAAACACAGGAATGGGATATCCCAGGCGTTCGATCCAGGGGAGGATAAACCCGCCCAAACAGCCGTCCGCATGCAGTCCGATATTGTGCTTTACGGCCAGTCTGGAGAGTTCTTCCATGGGATCGACCAGGCCGTAGGGGTAGCTCCCCGCGCTTCCCACGATCGCGACGGTGTGGGGATTGATGTGCGCCTCCACCGCAGCCGGATCGACCCGAAAGTCCGGCGGTCCCACCGGGACCACCACGGGCTTGATGCCGAAATACCCTGCGGCCTTGTGAAAGGCCGGATGGGCGGTTTTGGGAAGAATCACCTCCGGGTCTGTAATCCCCCTCTCGATCCGGCCCCTTTCCCGGTAAACCTTCATGGCCATAAGAATGCTTTCGGTGCCACCGGAGGTGACGGTGCCGCAGACCTCGTCTTTTGCGTTGACTTCTTTGACCGCGTCCGCATGCAGCATATCCGCGGTCATGGCGACGATTTCGCTCTCAAGCTTGGACATGCTGGGGCAAAGATCCGCCTGAATCACATTGACGTGGGAAAAAAGCGAAAAAACCCGGTTTAAAAAATCCCGGTGCGCTTCCCCGGCGTGATAAAAGGTGCCGGACACCCGGCCGTTTTTCCATTTGGCGTTTTCCTCCTCGGCCATGGCGGAAAGCTCGCTGAAAATATCCGCGTGTTCCCGGCCCTTTTCCGGAAAACGGGAATAGCTCTTGAACCGGCCCCTGTAAGGCTTGAAGGGATCCAATTTTTTTTCTCTATCCGGTGTATTCGACATGATCGTCTCCTTTGAATGGATGGTTCTCAACATCAGGGATTCAAGGCGGCAAACACCTTTCGATTTCTTTTAAACAATCGGCGATACTGGGCGTAGAGCGGGTCATACACCTTCCGGTTGGATTCATCGGGCGTAAACACCCGCTTGATCTTCACCATGCCGGGGAGATCCTCGGTTTTTCGGTATCCCAGGGATACGAGGGCCAGCAGCGCGGTCCCGCGAACCGTGGCGTTCACCGGATCATCCACCTGGGAAATCTCAGCGCCCAGCACGTCGGCATGAATCTGGGCCCATAGGTCGGAGAGCGCGCCGCCGCCCGCAAAACGAAAGCGCTCCATCTTACGACCGATGAATTTCTCCGCCGCGCTTCGAGTCCACCGGTTGTTGAAGGCGATCCCCTCCATGACCGCCCGGGTCAGATGGCTGCGCCGGGTGCTCAAGGAAAGGTTCATAAACCCTCCCCGCACATGCGGGTCCTCGCAGGGCGCGATGGAGCCGTTCAGCCAGGGGAGAAAAATCACCCCGCCGCTTCCGGCCGGCGCTTCGGACGAAACCGCGTCAAACCGAAGATAGGCGTCATCCGGCATGGGGCCGGTCCCAAACCCGTCCTCCGAATAGACGATGTTTTTAAGATAGAAGGTCACGCACCTTCCCCCGGCGCCCTGCTCGCCGAACATCAGATACCTTCGGGCAAAGGGGCTGGGCAAGGAGGTCATCATATGAAGCAGGTCGGTCTTTTTAAACGGCAGGTGGCAGGTCAGGTACATGGAGGTGCCGATATAGATGATCGCCTCAAAATCCAGCACCGCGCCCGAGCCGATAGCCGAGGCATTGGAGTCATTTACGCCGGCCACAACCCGGGTGGCGGGATTTAACCCCAGTTCCCGGGCGACGGACCGGTCCAGGACTCCCACCACGCCGTTGTTTGGAATCAGCTCGGGGAACTTGTCCTCCGTGAGACCGGCCAGTTTCAGCAGCGGCCCGCTGTAGGACAATACATCCGGCCGGCGGGTGTCCACCAGGGCAAAAGGAGCCATGGTTTTCTGGGTGGCGGTGATCCTGCCGGTGAGCCGGCTGGTCAGGTAATCCATGGGCTCCAAAAACTTATAGGTTTGGGCGTAGATCTCCGGCCGCTCATTCTTGATGAACAGGACATGCCCCAGGGAATCCACACCCGACCGGGTGGGCGCAAGCCCGGCGGCCCTTATCCATCTTATCAGCTTCCACAGGCCGTACCCTTCAACACCCGGAAAACCGGCGATCAGATTTCGATTGTACGGACCGCCCCGGCTGTCCAGCCAGTGGACCGCGCGCATCAGGGGGGAGCCCTGCTTATCCACAGGGACAACCACAGACCACTGGGAATCACAGGCCACCGCAAGGATGTCATCCACCGGAACGTGAGACTCACGGATCACCTGCTTTGCGGTTTTTCTGGCGCTGTTCCACCATGCCTCGGCATCCTGTTCGGCGCCGCCTTCAGACAGAAGATATGTGACGATGGGTTCGGAGGCATGGGCGACGACCTCCCCGGCACTAGAAACCAGGGCGGTTTTTATTCCGCCGCTTCCCAGGTCGATCGCCAGAACATACTTTTTATCCCGCAAGGCATCCATTTTCAAAACCCATCAGAATAGAATCCCGACCACCGCGCCGGTCATGCAGGTGGCAAGTGTTCCGGCCACAATGGAGCGGAAACCCAGGGCCACCACCTCGCTTCGCCTTTCCGGTGAGATGCCGCCGAGCCCGCCGATCATGATACCGAGGCTGCCGGGGTTGGCAAACCCGCACAGCGCATAGGTCATGATCAAAAGGCTTCGCGGATTCAGCTCCCCCGCAGGGAGACGGCTCATGTCCACATAGGCGATCAGCTCATTCAAAACCGTCTTGGTTCCGAGCAGAGCGCCCGCGTCGCCGGCTTCGCCCCAGGGAATCCCCATCATCCAGACCACCGGAGACAGAAGCCATCCAAAAATCCGCTGCAGGGTGAGGGGTCTGCCGTTAATCTCAGGGAGGAGGCCGCACATCAGATTCACCAGATGAACCAATGCCACAAGGACGATGATCATGGCCGTGATATTGAGCAGCAGGGAAAGCCCCTGCGTGGTCCCCTGGGTGATGGCGTCCATGGCGCTGCTCGCCTGTTCCGGGATGTCTAAGCTTCCGGAGGTCGGCCGGCCGGTCTCGGGGATCATGATTTTGGACACCACGATCGCTGCAGGGGCGCTGATGATGGACGCCGTGAGGATCTGCCCGATGGGGTTGGGAATAATCTTTTCA
>DYLE01000018.1 GCA_020722245.1 Desulfonema limicola | reverse complement strand
TCGAAGTTCGATGTTCGATGTTCAATGCCGGACGCTTTTTTTTTGAACGCTGAACATCGAACGCTGAACGTCGAACGTCCAACAGGAAAGATGCGTTGAGGTCAACCTTAATTCGACGTTCAAAGTTCGACGTTCGATGTTCGATGTTCAATGCCGGACGCTTTTTTTTTGAACCCTGAACGCTTCCGTCACTTTTTGGCCGGGTCGATTTTGTTTAAAATGCGGCCCTCGCTGTCTAAAATAAAAATCAAAAACCCGTTGGCCGCCGCATCCCGGGCCAGGTCTTCAAACATCACGGCCTGGACCTCGTATTTTTTCCCCTGTTCCCGGGGCATGTTGATAAAACAGGTTTTCGCGTCATCCTTGGTCAGGAAAGCCGGAATATAGGAAAACTTTGAATCTTTATCGGTCAGGCCCACGAATTTTTCGTGTCCTCCCGGGTTTTCCACGGCCACAAACACCCACGAATCCTTTTCAGGTTCACCCGCCATGGCTTCTCCTCCTTGTTGTCATAATTTTTTTTATTTGGCCTTTAGCTCCCCCTTCAACACCTGTTTTAAACCGGTTAAGGTACCTTTCCAGCGTGCGTCCTCTCCGGCCATCAGGCGACAATGACCTCCTTTTCCACACTGATCTCTAGGACAACCTCCTCATCCCCGATGTGGAACACCGCCTCGGCCCAGCGCTCAGCAGGCAGGTTGGTGGCTTCGCAGTCATAGTCGGTGCGGATTTCGCCGGTCATTCGAATCTCGCCCATGTTTAAACTCCTTGTCAGATTATTATTGGAAAAGCCGAAAGGGTATGGTTTGAATAGGATATTCATATAGGAATTTCAATCCCAAACTGCGGAGGCTGCCATGAAAGACGCCATTGAACGGCTTGCAAAAAGGATTCAAACAAGCCGGGCGCTCGTTGCTTTCACGGGCGCCGGCATCTCAACGGAAAGCGGGGTTTCGGATTACCGGGGTGCAGGCGGGCTCTGGGAACGATTTCAACCCGTTTACTTCGACCAGTTTATGGCCTCGCGGGAGGCGCGGATCAAGTACTGGCGGCAAAAACGCGAGATGTATGCTCAGCTTGACAAGGCAAGGCCCAATCCGGCGCATCAGGGCCTGGTCGAGCTGTATCGCCGGGGGATTTTAAAGGCGGTCATCACCCAGAACATCGACGGGCTGCACCAGGCCGCGGGCCTTCCGGATGAAGCGGTTATCGAGCTTCACGGCAATACCCTTCGCGTGAGGTGCATGACCTGCGGACGCCAGGTGCCTCTGGCCGAGGCGCTTGAGCGGATTGAAAACGGGGATCCGGCGCCGGAGTGCCGGTGCGGCGGGTATCTGAAGCCGGATACCGTGTCCTTCGGCCAGGCCCTCCCCCAGGCGGCCCTGGAGCAGGCCATCGCGTTGTCGCAAACCTGCGACATGTTTCTGGTGATCGGGTCCACCCTGATTGTTCAACCCGCTTCCCTGCTGCCGGGGTATGCCAAGCGGGCCGGGGCGTTTCTGGCAATTATCAACATGTCGGAAACCCCCTATGACGCGGAATGCGATCTGCTGATCCGGGATAAGGCGGGCCGGGTGATGACCCGGCTGATCGAGCGATTAAAAAATGACGATGAATCCAAGAAGGCTTGAACAGAACCATGAATACGCAAACCTTAGCTCCCCCTTTCAGGCTGAAAGACGCCTATAAAGGCGATACCCTGGATCAGGACAAGCTGTGTGCCCCTGCGGACACCGTCACGCAGGTCAAACAACGGTTTAAACAGCTCAACCTGAAAATCCTTGAAGATACCGTGCGAATCGACAACGGACGGCTGAATATACCGGTTTACCTGAGCCTCTGCGGTTCTGAGGCCCAACGTCTGACTCAAACAGCCCGGCAGATGGGCAAAGGCGCCACCCCGCAGCAGGCCGAGGCCAGCGCTGTCATGGAGCTGGTGGAACGCTACAGCGTTTACAGCTTTGCCGAAACAGCGCCCCATTTTATCACCGATACCTATGCGAACGTAAAGGATCGGGCGCTTCCCTTTGACCTGATCGCGCAATCCGTCCATGACCAGGGGGAGGATGTCGCCGCATCGAAAAAAATCTTTGCCGATCTCCCCATGCGATGGACCCTGGGGGTTAACCTGACCCGGGACTGCGGCATGCTGGTGCCGTTTGACTGGTTTTTCGCCGTCAACGAATTCAACGGCAGCTCTGCGGGTAACTGCGCCGAAGAAGCCCTCTGCCAGGGGATCTGCGAGGTTGTGGAACGCCACGTATCCGCCGTCATCAGCCGGGATAACCCCGATATCCCGGGGATTCGCACCGATACCGCCACCGACGCCATGGTCGTAGACATGCTGAATAAATACCGGCAAAACGGCATACGGCTGTATGCCTCGGATTTTACGCTGAACATGGGCATACCCAGCGTGGGGGTGCTGGCCTATGACCCCTCGACCTTTCCGGAAAAAAGTGAAATCGTCTGGACCGCCGGCACCGCCACAAGCCCCGAGAAGTCCTTCAGCCGCGCGTTATCCGAGGTCGCCCAGCTTGCCGGGGACTTTAACACCGCGACGCGCTATGCGGCCAGCGGCCTGCCCAAGATTAAGCATATTGAGAATGCCGGCCGCCTCCTTTACCCTGAAAAAATGGTATCCCTTTCTCTGCTCCCGAACATCTCACACCCCAACATGAAGATTGAGGTGGAAAACTGCATTCAGGCCCTGGCCGCCCACGGCATGGAGGTTCTCAGCATCAACATCACCCATCCGCGGCTGGATATTCCGGCCTTTTACACCATGATCCCTGGAGCGCGGTTCCGGCAGCGGGCCGCATCCGGCAGCATCGGCATGTTTGTCTGCAAACTGATCGTACAGAAATATTCACCCCGGGAGGCCATTTTCGAACTGACGCGCATCGAAAAAATCCTTTCCGGCAAATACTATCTTCAGTTTTATCTGGGCAGCTGCCACCTCGGCTTAAACGATCCAAAGACCGCCTATGGGCATTTTATGCGGGCGCTGGAGCTAAACCCCCACCCCCAGGATATTCCCGGCATCTATTCCTACATGGGGCTTTGCTTAAAGGATCTCGGCGATTACAGATCCGCCATCGATGTCCTTAAAAAAGGAGCATCCCTGGACCCGGACCGGACCGACATCCACAACCTGATGGGGTTTTGTTATTTCAAGCTCAAGCAGCACGAAGCCTCCATCAAATCCTTTGAGCAGGTCGTTTCGCTCAACCCGGCGTCGGCCATTGATTACGCCAATATCGCCTCCAACTACCGGGATATGGGGGACACGGATCGCGCCATCGCCTACTACCGGATCGCCTTGAATCTTGATCCGGACATTGATTTTGCGAAAAAAAACCTTGAAAAACTCACACGGGGATAGATTCAAAAAGATGGCCTGGCGGAAAAAATTTAGAAAAAACCCTTCTGCAAATCTTATTCAAAACGCCGATTTTTGAGGTAACGCCCCGGCACGGCGGTCACCCGGGGATGGTTTCCCAGGGGGTTGTCATCCACCAGCAGCGGACAGCCGTAGGCCGCCTCAAGGGTCTCACAGGTTAAAACATCCCGAGGCAGGCCGCATTTGACCAGCCGCCCCTGGTTGATCAGCATCAGGGTGTCGGCATACATGGCGGCCAGGTTGACGTCATGGGAGACCATGATGACCGTGACCTTTTTTTCAATTTTCATCTTCTCCATCAGGTCCATGATCCGCAGCTGGTGGGCGATATCCAGGGAGGCGGTGGGTTCGTCTAAAATGATAATCTCCGGCTCCTGACAAATCGCCCGGGCGATAAACACCCGCTGGCGCTCTCCGCCGCTTAACCGGTCCAGGCTTCGATGGGCCAAATGGTCCACATGGGTAAACACCATGGCCTGCTGAGCCATATCCATATCTTTGGTTGAGGCGAGACCGAAGATACCCTGATGGGGGGACCTGCCGAACAACACCACGTCGAATACCTTAAAGGGAAAATCCAGCCCGGAAACCTGGGGCAGATAGGCGACGCTTCGCGCCAGGGCGCTTCGGGAGTATTGCAGAATCGGCCGGCCCATGATGCGGATTTTCCCCTGCTTCGGCCTCAACAGACCGGAGAGCGCCTTCATGAGAGTGGACTTGCCCGAACCGTTCGGGCCGATCACGATAAAGAACTCCCCCTTCTTCACGTCAAAGGACAGCCCGGACAGGACCGCCGTGGTTTCATAGGCGTAAGACAGCCCTTCGACCTTCACCGCAGGGCTCATCTGCTGGTCCTTTTTAATAAAATAATAAAAACCGGCGCCCCGATCATGGCGGTAATCACACCGGCCGGCATTTCCCCCTGCCGGGGCAGGGTTCGCGCCAGCAGATCGCACAACACCAGAAAGGCCGCTCCACCGAAAATACAGGCCGGCACCATCACCCGGTGGTCCGATCCCAGTATCAGGCGGAACAGATGGGGAATGACCAGCCCCACAAACCCGATCAGGCCGCAGCAGCAGACCGTTGCGCTCACCATAAACGAGGAAACGACCAGCAGGATCAGGATCAGGGCCTTGACATGGACGCCCAAGGATTGCGCCATCTCTTTTCCCATCAGCAGAAGGTTCATGGGGTTGGACTGCCAGAAAATCAGCACAAAACAGGGCAGAACCGCCAGGGCCAGAAGAGCCGCTTCCCTGCCGCCGGCTGAAGAAAGGTCTCCCATCAGCCAGAACATGATGCTGTGAATCCGTGCATCCTGGGTAAGGGAGATCAGAAACATGATCACCGCGGCGCAGAAGGCGTTGATCATCACCCCGGATAGAAGAATCGACTCCTTCCTTAAAATCGACCGGCCGCCGGAGATGAACAGCACCAAAAAAAGCGTAGCCATACCCCCCAGAAAGGCAAAGCCGCCCACCCCGGAAAACCGGGAAAGCCCCAGCAGGATTCCGGTAATGGCGCCGATGGCCGCCCCTCCGGAGATTCCAAGGATATACGGCTCCGCCAGGGGATTTCGCAGGATCGCCTGAAACACCAGGCCCGCCACGGACAGGGCCGCGCCCACCAGTGCGGCGACCAGCACCCGCGGAAACCGAATCTTCCAGACGATGGCGTAAACCAGAGCGTCCGGATTCCCTATTTGCGAGACCATCTCCGCAAGGGATCCGATCCGGCTGCCCGAAGACCCCCAAAAAAGACCGAGGATCATCGCCGCCGCCATCAACAGCATCATGAGAACGGAGACCCGGGCAATGCGCTTTACAAGGCTGGACATAGCCCTGCCTTTAAGGATTAAACCGTTCGGGGTGAATCAGCCGCGCCAGTTCCTCCAGGCTGTCCGCCATTCGAGGAGAAGGCCGGTCAAACAGATCGGAATCCACCAAATGGATCCGGTCCTGCGCCACCGCCGGTATCTGGGGCCACTGCTTCCATTCGGCCTTCACCCGTTCAAAGACCTCTCCCCTTTCCATGGAGGAAATGACGATGACCTCGGGAAATTTGCCCAGCACCTCCTCCACGGAAAACCGCGGGTAGGCGCGCTGATCCCCGGCGATGTTTATCCCCCCTGCCCGGACGATCAACTCGCCGGCGTAGGTGTCCGCACCTACGGAAACAATGGGCGAGACCCCGATCTGAAAAAACACCCGCGGCCGGTGTTGGACGCCGGAAATTTTTTGGTCCACCTGTGCGATGCGTGAACGCAGGTCCTGCACCAGGGATTGGGCACGGATTTCGGCATTGAGAAGTCCGCCGATCTCGACGATCGCCTCAAGCGTGGATTCAATCCCCCGGGGGTTTACGGCATACACGGCAATGCCAAGGGACTCAAGCCGATCCACCGCGGCTTTGGGGTTTCCATCCTTCACGGAGATGCACAGATCGGGTTGAAGGGAAACGATCCTTTCGATATCCAAAAACACATAGGAACCGATCCGCGGAAGGCGCTTGGCCGGTTCCGGATAATTGCTGTAGGTGGTGACCCCCTTGAGAAGATCCTGGCAACCCAGGGCATAAATAATCTCCGTGATGTTCGGCGCCATGGCCACCACCCGTTTCGGCGCCGCAGGCACCTCAAGGCGTCTACCCGCCTGATCCACACGGATTTGCCGATCCGGTTTGGGTGCGGCCGAAGCGGACAAGACCGCAAACAGCAGTTCAAAACAGAGCGCCAGGTGAATCCCGGCTGTTTTAAAGCTTTTTCCCATAAAAAATGCCCGCGCCCCTTATACCCGGGTTGCGCCCGATTTAATCTAATATTTTGATTTTTAATTATTTATTATTTCTTTTCTAAATTTTTCAACCCGTGTCAAGCTAAAACTCATGGGAATCGCCTTTTAAAAAAGAGCGCGAATGAGGCTGTTTCCCCCTGCGCGGCCCATTGTTCTTCTTGAAAAAAAAGCAACAATAAGATAGCTTTAAAAAAAAGGCAGATATCGGATTTGCCTGAGAAAAATCAACCCGTAGGGTTTGGCAAGACAGCGCAAGCCATGGCGATGAAGCCGTATCTCATATTCAGGCTCGATGATCAGTTTTATGCGATATCCATAGCCTCGGTAAACCATATCATACGGGCGGTTCAACCGACTCCTTTAAGCGATGCGCCGGCCTTGCTGGCGGGGCTCATCAACATGGCGGGGGATATTATTCCCGTCATCGATATTCGAAAACAGTTTGGGCTGCCGGAAAAAAATCTTTTTATCTCAGACCGGATGATCATCGCAAAAACATCCAAATACACCGTCGCCTTTTTTACGGATGCGATAACAGGGGTCATGGAACTGCCACGCCAACGCTGCGAAACGCCTGCGAATATTTTTCCCGGCCTGGAACAGTATATCACAGGGGTTGCGAGTATAAACAGCCTGACCATTCTCATCTACGATATCGACACCCTGTTCCCCGCCCAGAGGATCGAAGAGATGGTCAGGCGAATCCATTCCTTAGAAAAACGCACATGATGGAGCAGATTCCAGAAAGCCAGCTTGAGGACATCAGCCGGTTCATCCTTGACCACACCGGCCTTCACTTTCCTCCTAAAAAATGGAAGGCCTTGAATAAAGGGGTGAGCCTCGCGGCCCGGGCCCTGGGTTACAGCCCCCCTGATTTTGCGGCCTTTCTCCTGTCATCCCCCCCCAAGGAGGACACGATGAACGCCATCATCGGGTATCTCACCATCGGGGAAACCTATTTTTTCAGGGATAAAAACCTGTTTCAGGTCTTAGGGGATCAGATCCTTCGAGGGTTGATTGAGGCGGCCCGGAAAACCCAGAAAAAAATCAACATCTGGAGCGCCGGCTGCGCCACCGGTGAAGAACCCTACTCCGTCGCCATTTTGTTGGATCAGCTTTTCCCTGATCTGGAAGGCTGGGAAATTAATATCGCCGGAACCGATATCAACCCCCTCTTTCTGGAAAAGGCCAAAAAGGGGGCTTACACCTCCTGGTCGCTCAGGGAAACCCCCCAGTACATTGTCAAGGATTACTTTATTCAGAAAACCCAGGGGAGTTTTGAGGTTGTCCCGAAAATCAAAAAAAGGGTCGTGTTTTCCCAGCTCAACCTGATGGGAGCAAGGTATGCGCCCCAGATCGACTGGGTCGGGCCAATGCATCTTATCCTCTGCCGCAACGTGCTGATGTATTTTAATGAAAAAACGCGAAACCATGTGGTCCAAAACCTGTGCGGCAGGCTTGCGGAAAACGGATGGCTGATCACAGGGCCCGCTGAATCCGGATTTGTTCGATTCCCCGATCTCACCCGGGTGAAACTTGCCAACACGATGTTCCATCAAAAAACCCCAAAAATTCCGACAAAGGGGAAAAAATCCGGCGTTGCCATAGACGTCAAACCGGACAAAAAAAGGAAACCTGATTCCCTCTTGAAACCCAGCAAAACAGGGGATAAGGCCAGGGAACGTCCGGATCCAGCCGCCACCACGCCCGGGGATTATACGACCTACCAGGCGGCTTTAAAGGATTATGAAAAGGGGGACTACAAACAGGCTGCAACCCGGCTTACTGAACTTCTGGAAGAAAGCTCAAAAAAACAAAGCCGATTTTTACTGGAAAGCGATTTATTGCTTTTGCTGGCCAGGTCCTATGCCAACCTGGGGGAGCTGGAAAAGGCCAGGGACTGGTGTGAAAAGGCGATGCTGACCCAAAAGCTCAATCCCGAACCCTACTTTCTTCAATCCTCGATTTCCCAGGCGGCGGGTGATATCAACACCGCCGTTCGTCTGTTGAGGCGGGCGCTATACCTGGATCCGGAATTTATCATGGCTCATTTTACTTTAGGTTTGCTGCTGCTGCAAAACCAGGAGACTCGGGAAGCCATCAAAAGCATGAACAATGCGCTGGCCCTGTTGGAAACCAAAGACCCCGATGAAATCCTCGCCCATGCCGAGGGAATCAGTGTAAAACGGCTTATGGAAACCATTTACGGGATTATCCATGAGGATAAACGGATAGACGCATGACGCCCTACGTTCCTGAAAGCAAAAAAACCGAAGAGGTTTTAAAGGCCCGTGCCCAACAGCTGGCCAAAGGCGGGCAAAAAGAATCGCCTGAGCAGAAGCGCGTCAGGATCGTGGAGTTTAAAATGGCCAATGAGTCTTACGGGATTGAATTAGACCACATGCGAATGATTCATCCCTTAAACAACCTGACCGATCTTCCGGGAATACCGGCGTTCATCAAGGGAATCATCAATGTCCGGGGAAAAATCGTATCCATCGTTGATCTGAAAAAATTTTTCGATCTTGCCGAACAGGAACCCGCCGGCCGGCCCCAGGTGATCATTCTATCCTCGGAAGGGATGGAATTCGGGATTCTGGCGGACAGGATCATCGGAATAAAAGAGGTTCCCGAAGGGGAAATTCAGGCTTCTCTTCCCACCCTGACGGGAATCCGGGCAAAATACCTGAAGGGAATCACCACGCAGGGAACCGTGATCCTTGACGCTGTAAAGCTTCTGACAGACCCGAAAATGTGTGTTGAGCTTGAGGTGATTGAAAAAAAATAATGTTTTAATTTATAAAAAATAATATAACTTATTGAATTAATGAATATTTAAATTTATACAAAGGAGGCCAGGTATGCTCCAGTACATTAAGACAAGCGTCATGGCGAAACTGATGCTTCAATTCTTCATGGTGGGCTTGATTCCGCTGATCATTTTGGGCTCCCTGACCTACGCCTTATCCAGATCCGCATTGGAAAAACAGGCATTCAACCACATCACCGCGATAAACCACACCAAAAAGGCCAGGGTCATCGGGTTTCTTGAGGATCGAAAAAACAATCTCATCCTCCTGTCGAGATCCCCGCACCTCAGGACCATGCTTCAAAACCGAACTTACCAGGAGATGAGCCCGTTACTGGATTATCATATGAAGGCCTTTGGATACAACGACATCATCCTGTTAAACCAAACCGATCAAACCTTGTATTCCGCATCCGCGCAGCAGGAATACGGCATGGATTCTGAAAATAAGCCCAGCATCGAACCCTTCCTGAGACGGCTTACTCAAAAAATCTTAGAAAACGAAGAGGTGATCATCACCGACATCACGGCCATCGAGCCGGGCGCCCCCCCCGCCCTTTTTGTGGGGACGCCGGTTTATGCGGATACCGGGGAGCTTTCCGCGGTCCTTGTGGCGCAAATCAACGCATCCCGCATCACCGCCCTCTTGACCGACACCATGGAAACCGGAAAAACCCAGGATACCTATCTGGTCGGCCATGACCTTTTCATGCGGTCCAACCCCCGGCTCGCCGAGGGCGAGGTGGTCCTCAAACGCAAAGCGGATTCTCCTGTTCTCAAAAACGCCTTTAAAAACATAAGCGGCACCTGCCGCCTCGTCGACTACCGGGGCGTGGAGGTCCTTAATACGTATTCGGGGCTATCTCTGAAGGAAACCCTCGGCACTGATTTCGACTGGGTCATCATCACCCAGGTGGATACGGCCGAGGCCTTCAGCCTGCTTCATCACCTGGGAATCAACATCCTGTGGACCGGCGTCGTATTGATTCTGCTGGTCGGCGTCGCCGGGTTCGTTCAGTCCAAAATGATCTCAAGGCCCATCAATGATCTATCCTACCGGTTTGTAATGCTCAATGACGGGGATTTTACGGCAAGCATGCCGGAGCCGAAGAAAAAAAGGTCCGATGAAATCGGAATCCTGATCAAGGCGTTTAACAGCGGGTCGAAAAAACTTCGCAAACAGATGAAGATGCTGATGGATTCCACCAACCTGCTGGTGTCGTCCATCAGCCAGATATCGACCACCGCCTCCCAATTGGCCACCAGCGCCTCGGAGACCTCCACCTCCATCAGCGAAGTCACCACCACCGTTGAGGAGGTCCGGCAGACCTCGGAGGTGGCCACTGAAAAGGCGGAAAACGTGGCACAAAATGCAAACGACACCGCCAGGATATCCGAAAAAGGGAGGCAGGCCACTGAAAACACCATGGCCGGGATCAACCGGATTCGGGACGAAATGCGCTACATCGCCGAGAGCACGGTCCATTTGAGCGAACAGAGCAAACGCATCGAGGAGATTATCGACACCGTATCCGACATCGCGGATCAGTCCAATATCCTGTCCGTCAACGCCGCCATAGAGGCGGCAAAGGCCGGGGAGCACGGCAAGGGGTTTGCCGTGGTCGCCCAGGAGGTCAAATCCCTGTCGGATCAGTCCAAGGAGGCGACCAATCAGGTCAGGGCCATCCTTGAAGAAATTCAGAAGGCGACAAGCGCTGCCGTGATGGCCACCGAACGGGGGAGCAAAACGGTGGATGAGGCGGTCTCGCTTTCGGAGCAGGCCAGACTGTCGATTGAGACCCTTGCTACAAGGATCACCGAGTCCTCGGATGCCGCCATGCAGATCACCGCCTCAAATCAGCAGCAGCTCTCGGGAATGGATCAGCTCTCCCAGGCCATGGAAAGCATCAACGACGCCACCCAGCAGAACCTGGAAGGGGTAAAACAGCTGGAGGAAGCCATAAAAACTCTAGACGCCATGGTTCATACCATGAAAGAGATCACCTCCGGCTACAAAATTTGACGCCATTGCATAAGCGATAAATCGAATCCGACCGATGGATGACAAGGAGTTACAGAAACAGCTGCTTGCGGCTTTCAGGACCGAGGCCCGGGAGCGTGTTCAGAGCCTGTTCGCCAGCCTTGCGGAACTGGAAAAAAACCCTGATCCGGAAACCCGGGAGCGCCTGATCGAGGTGGTTTTCAGAGAGGCCCACAGCCTCAAGGGGGCCGCCCGTTCGGTGAATATTCAGGAGATCGAAGCCCTGTGCCAGGCCATGGAAGGGATCTTCAGCGAATTCAAAAGGGCAAAAACAGTTCTTCCCCCTCGAATGCTGGATGAACTGCATGAAGCGGCCCGCAGCATTGAAAATTATCTTGACGCCTCCCCCGACGGCCTTCCCGAGGTCCGCACAAAAATGGCTCAGCTTACAGGTCTTCTGTCCAAAGCCCTGGCAGAAGATGAAAACAGACCGGTTTCCGAAAAGAAGAAGCATCAAAAAGAGCCGGCCGCAAGGGAAACCGCTGTGCAGCAGGGGCTGACCCCAAAATTCTTTTCCCGGGCTGCCCTATCAGAAACCGTTCGAATCTCCACCGCCAAGCTGGACGGCCTGCTTCTCAAGGCCGAGGAGCTGATCTCCTTAAAGCAGATATTAAACCAGCACCTCGGCCGAATGCGCGAAATCGGGGGAAGCCTTCGGGCATTGAAAAAACAATGGGATGCGATAACACCGGAGATGCCGGATATAAAAAAGGCCATCCATCGGCATCATTTTCTGCATCGTTTCCTTGAGGCGTTTGAATCCGGGCATCAGCAGATCACGAAAACCCTGCGCGAGATCGATGACCGGGTAAAAGGGTTTGAGCAAAGCAACCGGATGCTTGGAGGGATGGCGGACGAACTGCTGGAAGAGACAAAAAAAGCCTGTCTTCTCCCCTTCTCGACCCTGTTTGCCCTGCTTCCCCCCATGGTTCGCGAAATCGCGGTCGCCCAGGGCAAAGAGGTCGACGTGGAGCTTGTCGGTGAAGAAATTGAAATCGACAAACAGATTCTGGACAATATCAGGGATCCCCTCATTCATCTTCTGCGCAACGCAGTGGACCATGGGATTGAAAATCCCCAGGTTCGAAGTCAGAAACAAAAATCCCGGCGGGGCCTTATCCGCCTGATCGTTTCTCAACCCGAACACCACACGGTGGAACTCAAAGTCCAAGACGACGGGGCCGGGATCAATACCCAGGCCATCGTGACGGAAGCCGTAAAACAGGGCATCCTTTCTCCTGAAAACGCACGCCGGCTCAAGGAGAGGGAGATTTACTCCCTGATTTTTCACTCCGGCATTTCAACCAGCCCGGTCCTCTCCGAGATCTCCGGCCGAGGGCTGGGCATGGCGATTGTCAAGGACGGGATCGAAACCCTAGGCGGTTCCATCTCCATTGACAGCGCATCCGACCGCGGCACGGTCTTTACGATCCATCTTCCAGTCACCCTCGCCACCTTCAGGGGCATCCTGGTCTCGGTCTCGGGTCATTTTTTCCTGATACCCAATACCTATGTGGTGCAGGCCCTGAAAATAAACCAAGACGACATTAAAACAGCGGAAAACAGGACCATCATCACCCTCGCCAAGCGGCCGCTCTCCCTCGTGGACCTGGCGGATACCCTGGGGCTTCAGAAAAAACCAGCCGTCTCCGGCCAAAGGAAAAAAACAAAAAACCCATCCCTGCCGGCGGTGGTTCTCGAACACAACCACACGCAGACCGCCTTTATCGTTGATGAAATCTTAAACGAACAGGAGGTGCTGGTCAAAAACCTGGGAAGCCAGCTCAAGCGGATCCCCAACATCGCCGGCGCGACGGTTCTGGGCTCCGGCCGTGTTGTACCGGTCCTTTGCGTGAAGGATCTCATCCAAAGCGTGGTCCTCAAACCCCTCCCGGCCGTGGCTCCTGAACCACTCGACAGGGAAGCGGAAAAAGTTAAATCCATCCTGGTGGTGGAAGACTCCTTGACCGCGCGGACCCTGTTAAAAAACATTCTGGAGGCCTCCGGCTATCTGGTCAAAACCGCGGTGAACGGAGAGGATGGGTTCAACCAACTCAAGGCGAAAGCCTTTGACGCGGTGGTTTCGGATATTGAGATGCCGAGGATGAACGGATTCGAACTCACCCAAAAAATACGGAAAGACCCATCCCTTGCCGATACGCCGGTGGTTCTGGTCACCAACCTGGATTCCCCGGTGGACCGGGAAAGGGGGATCGACGCCGGCGCGGACGCCTATATCGTAAAAAGCCACTTTGACCGAAGTAACCTGCTTGAGGTGATTGCACGGTTAGTCTGATGTAAACCCATAAAAATGAAGAAAGAGGAATCAACCCCCCCATGAAAAAGGACTTCGACATCCTGCTGGTGGAGGACAGCCGCACCCAGGCCTTACAGTTTCAGCTCACCCTTGAAAAGCATGGGTATCACGTGATGATGGCCCAGAACGGCCTGGAGGCGATGAACATGCTTCTCACCGGCCGGGCGTCGGTGGTGATCACCGACTGGATCATGCCGGAAATGGACGGCTCCGAGCTGTGCCGGGCGATTCGAAAGCATGATTTCGGAAACTACGTGTATATCATCCTGCTCACGGCAAAGGATTCAAAAAACGACATCATCGAGGGGCTGGAGGCCGGCGCGGATGACTACCTGATAAAACCCCCGGACGAAGCCGAGCTGATCGCCCGGCTGATGACCGCGGAACGGATCATCCGGCTGGAATCATCGCTCAAGCAGCGCAACAGGGAAATCGCGTTGTTATCCATCACCGACCCCCTGACCAAAATCTTCAACCGGGGGTATCTGAACGACAACCTTCCCAAGGCCGTCAAATACGCCCTCCGGTACAAAAAGTCTCTCTCTGTGATTCTCTGCGATCTGGACCACTTCAAGAAAATCAATGACCGGTATGGACATCAGATGGGAGACCGGGTCTTAAAAACCCTGGTGGAGACGCTGGGCCGCTCCCTTCGCAAGGATATCGACTGGATCGCGAGGTATGGCGGGGAGGAGTTCATCATCGTGCTGCCGGAGACAGACCTTCACGGCGCCACCATCGCCGCTGAGAGGTTTCGACTGCTGGTGTCCGACATGGCTATTGAATCCGAACAAAAAAATAAAATACAGATCACCGCCAGTTTCGGAATCGCAGCCCTATCCCCTGAGACGGAAAATCCGGCGATCCGCGCAGATGACATGATCCAGGCCGCAGACCGCTGTCTCTACCGGGCAAAGGAAGGCGGACGCAACCGAACCATGGGGATTGCTTTATGATTAACGTCCTGATTGTCGAGGATTCCCTGACAACCCGAAAATACCTCAAACACCTCATTGAATCCGACCCGGAGCTGCATCTGGTGGGGGAGGCGAAAAACGGAATGGAAGCCCTTGAGCTTGCAGCCCGAAAGCATCCGGATGTGATCATCATGGATATTCAAATGCCGGGAATGAACGGGTATGAAACCACCCGCGCCATCATGGAAAAATGGCCGGTCCCGATCGTCATTCACAGCGCCCTGGTTTCACCGGACCAGACCGAAAATATTTTCCAGGCCATGCGCGCCGGCGCCGTCGCCGTCACCCCGAAACCCGCCGGAATCGGGCACCCCGAATCAAAGGCCATGGTGGAAAAGTTTATTCGAACCATCAAGCTGATGTCGGAGGTGAAGGTGGTCCGGTTGCTGAAATCAAGACAGACGCACCGCCGGGCCAAACCCCTTCCCGCCGGGATTCCCGAAAAATCCGAGGGCGGATCGGAACTCATCGTCATAGGGGCATCCACCGGCGGCCCGCCGGTCTTATACGAGATCCTGTCGGGCCTTTCAAAAAACCATGAAACCCCGATTATCATCGTTCAGCATATTTCAAACGGGTTTCTTGAGGGTATGCTGGGATGGCTTGCCAGGACAACCCATCTCAAGCTGATCATCCCCAAGACGGGGGAGCGCATTCAAAAGGGGTGTGTTTATTTTGCGCCCGAAGACCACAACATCGAGATCACGCCCGCGCACAGCCTTCTGGTGCATAAGATGATAAAATCCAAGGGATTGAAACGCCCCATCTCCCATCTTTTTGCTTCCGCCGCAAAAATCTACGGCAAAAACGCCATCGGCGTTTTGCTCACGGGGATGGGAAATGACGGGGCCATAGGGCTTAAAGAGATGAGGTCTAAAGGAGCGGTGACCATTGTTCAGGACAGGGAAAGCTCGGTGGTGTTTGGAATGCCCGGCGAGGCCGTCAAGCTGAACGCCGCCGCCTATGTCCTGCCCCCCCCTGAAATCGCTCTGTTTCTTAATGCAGCCTGCACCCCAGACGGGATTGATCCTACCACGCCGGTCTGAGATGCCCGTCGGATTACCGTTTTGAGAACTGGAACCGGGCCCGGGCCGCCCGCTGACCGTATTTCTTTCTTTCCTTTTTCCTGGGATCCCGCTTCACAAAACCGGCTTTTTTCAAAACCTGCCTCAGCTCAGGGTTTAGCTGGAAAAGCGCCCGGGTAATACCGTGCCGTACCGCCCCGGCCTGGCCCAGGGTGCCGCCGCCGCTGACCCTAACTTGAATATCATAAAGGTTTTCCGTGTTGGTCAGCAAAAGGGGCTGAATCGTAGCCTGTTTCGCGGATTCCAACCGGAAATATTCATCAATCGGCTTATCGTTGACAATGATTTCACCTTTACCGGGCTTCAGCCAGGTCTTGGCCACCGCTGTCTTCCGTCTTCCGGTGGCATAAGATACGCTTTCCTGTTCCATCACCTACCCCATCCTGTTCGAACCTGAGTTTTTATCGTCAAAAAAACTACCCGATATACCGCTTTACATCAAAGGGTTCCGGTTTCTGGGCCTCATGCGGATGACGGCTTCCCTCATACACCTTTAACTTCCTGTAAAGGCTGTAGCCGAGCCTGTTTTTGGGGAGCATCCCCTTGACGGCCAACCGGATCACATCGGAGGGTCTTTTTTCCAGCAATTTTTCCGCCGTGGTGGCTTTCAACCCGCCGATATACCCGCTGTAACGGTAATAGGTCTTTTGCTGCAGCTTTCGTCCGGTCAGCACGACCTTATCCGCATTGATCACAACAATAAAGTCCCCGCAATCCACATGGGGGGTATACAAGGGATTGTGCTTGCCCCTAAGACGCATCGCCACCAGGCTGGCAAGCCTGCCCAGCACAACCCCGTCCGCGTCAATCAGCCACCACTTGCCTGAAATGTCACGCTTCTTTGCGCTGTAGGTATATTTTTTCAATGTCCAAGGCTCCTTGAAAAAGTTAATTTGAATTACTTAATGAAAAACTCTGTCCATGTCAAGAAGAAATCGTATATTTTTTAAACCCATGGGTCCCGGCAATGGCGGCGCCGGGATTGACACGCCAACGGATTTGCTTTATAGGTAAAAGGCATAAAAAGTCTTATAACCCTATGACGGGAAGCCCCTCATGCAGCCGGTGGAAATCGAGGTTAAATTTTACGTTCCCGACATCGACGACATGCGAAGGCGACTCCATTGCCTTTCCGCCCGGTTAAAAACCAGCGGGTTTGAAAAAAACATCCGGTTCGAGGACAAGACAAACAGCCTGAAACGGCACCAGGCGCTTCTGCGGCTGCGCCAGGCCGACAAGGTCATCCTCACCTATAAATCCAAGCTTCCGGGTAAACAGGACCAGTTCAAAATCCATACGGAACTTGAAGTAACGGTGGACAGGTTCGACGTCATGCAGAAAATTTTGGAATCCATCGGGTTTCACCCGGAACAGGTCTATGAAAAAAAAAGGGAGACCTTTTTTCTGGAAAATACCCTGGTCTGTCTGGATGTGCTGCCTTACGGCGGTTTTATCGAAATCGAAGGGGGAAAAAGGGCGATCCGCAAAACCGCCAAGCGCCTCGGGCTTGACTGGAAAAATAGAATTCTTTTTAATTACCTGGAAATCTTTGAGGTATTAAAAAAGAAAATGGGTCTTTCCTTTTCCGATATTCGTTTTGACAACTTCAAAAGTATCCAGATGGATTTTTCAAAATATCTGCACCTGTTTACGGCCGGATAAACCATCCGCCTTTATTCCGCCATCACGTAAATGAAATCTCCCCTGCGGGCATGACAAAAGGCGGCGGCGCTGCCGCCGTTGATGGAAATCTCCAGCAGCCCCATGCTTCCAAAAACCGCAAGCAGGGTTTGAGGGGGGGCATCCGCGTAGCACATGGATATTCCCCTGATTCGGTGATCCCCCACTATCACCCTGAGGCGACTTGGTTTTTTCATGCCGGATAGCTGTTTGATGCTGTTTTCATCGATATTGGTGATCAGGTTGCCGAACCGGTCGATCCATACGATGCGGCCTTCAAGCGCGCCGGGGCCTGAAACAACAGGAGCGCCGATACCAAGATTCACCAGGTCCTTCAGCTCCATGCGGTTACCCAGAACGCTCATATCCAGCCCCTTGCTCAGGTGCGCCGCCACCGGGGCAAAGATATCCCGGCCGTGGAAGGTGCGGCTGACCGGATGGAGGAAATAGTCCTGGTTTTCAAGCTGTATCACCGCACCCACCCCCTCAGCGTCAAGGATCCGGCTTAACACCCCGTTGTCGGGGGCCAGAAAACAATGCCCGCGGGCCTTTACCGCGAGAACCTTGCGGCTGCCGCCGACGCCCGGATCAACCACAACAACGTGAATCGACCCTCTTGGGAAATACCGGTATGCTGCGGCGATCAGGTAGGCTGCGCTCCATACATCCTGGGGCTCAACCCCGTGGGTGATGTCGATGATCCGGGCTTTTGGATTGATGGAAAGGATAACCCCCTTCATGATCCCGACATAGGGATCCAACAGACCAAAATCGGTGAGCAGGGTGATCATGGAAAAAAATCAGGCTCGCGTGAGCTTCAGGTGGCGATAGGCGGCATCCGTGGCCTTTCTGCCGCTGGAGGTTCTGATGATAAAACCGGTTTTTAACAGAAAAGGCTCAACCAGATCCACCAGGGTGTCCGTGACCTCCTGAAGGGTGGCGGCCACCGCTTCGATTCCCACAGGCCCGCCGGCGTAGTACTCAATCACGGTCATCAGGTAACGACGATCCAGAGGGGTAAGCCCCATTTCATCAATCCCCTCCAGAGCCAGGGCGGCGTTCACCGTCTTCCGAGTAATCCTGCCGTCCGCTCGCACCTGAGCGTAATCCCTGACCCGTTTGAGCAGCCGGTTGACGATCCGCGGGGTGCCCCGGGATCGTTTGGCCAGCTCGGCGGCGCCGTCGTTTTCAATCGGCAGGGCGAGCAACGCGGCCGACCGTCGGACAATCCGTTCCAGATCGCTGGGGGTATAAAAATCCAGACTTCTGAAAATCCCAAAGCGATCTCGAAGCGGCGCAGAGAGGAGGCCGACCCGGGTGGTGGCCCCCACCAGGCAAAAGGGTTTTAAGCGGAACCGGTGGCTTCGCGCGTGGATTCCCTTGTCAAAAATAAAATCGATGCAAAAATCCTCCATGGCCGGATAAAGCAGCTCCTCCACCGCCCGGGGGAGCCGGTGAATCTCATCCACAAAAAGCACATCCCCGGTCTCCAGGTGGGTCAGCATGCCGATAAGATCCCCTCCCTTTTCAATGGCCGGGCCGGAGGTCACCATCAGCTTTGTCGACATCTCATGGGCGATGATATGAGCCAGTGTGGTTTTTCCCAGGCCGGGCGGGCCGTGAAAAAGCACATGCTCCAGGGCCTCTCCCCTCTGTTTCGCCGCCTCGATGGCGATCTTTAAAGTCTCCAGGACCTCAGCCTGACCGATGTAATCCGATAAACAGTGAGGACGAAGGGAGATCATCTCCGGATCGCTGTCCATGGGCAGGGCCGTGTTCGTTACGATTCCCTGTTTTTCCGAGGAGTAGGTAAGGATCTGGTCATTCATTCGATGTTTCTCCGCGGTAGACCTCCTCAAAGAGCGCCTCCGGATCTGAAATCAAAGGCTTGCGCTTTAGCGCCTCCGCCACCAACCGATTGGCTTCATGGATGCGGTACCCTAACTGATCCACCAACACATCGACCACCTTGCCAACAAAATCCTTGTCCGGAAGCGGTTCGACAGTCTCGCCTTCTCGAATCAAGGCAAACTTGCTCATTTTTCCTTGAAGGGTGGCGATGATTTTCCCGGCGGTCCGCTCCCCGATCCCGTTCAGCCGCTTCAGCACATCGATATTTTTGGACTCGATGGCGCGGGCGATATCCCGGACCGGCAGGGAGAGCGCCTTGCTTGCTTTTAAGGGACCGATGGCCTCTACGGAAATAAACTGCTGAAAAAACTCCCGCTCCGCCTCAAGGTTAAAACCGATCAGAACTGGCCGGGGCTGATGTTCGGTTTGATAATGGTAGATATAAAGAGCAACCGCGTCTCCGGGTCTTTTTGTTTTCAAGCTCTCCATGACAAAACCGGGGACGACCACCTCATAGCCGATCTGGCCGGAAAGAAGGATGATCCGGTCCTCTTTGAGGGTTAAAAGCGAGCCTTCAAGGTAAGCGATCATCAGTCACGCCACTGCTAAAAAAACGGCCGGTCAACGGCCCAGAGGGGAAGAAAGGGGCTTGTCCCATCGAAAAAGCCCGATCAGCGCCAGCGCCAGGGCATCCGAGGCATGATAAGGCCTTATCAACGACGGGTGGTTCAGCCTTTGCCTGACGCTCTCCTCAAGCTGCCGCTTATCAGCGCTGCCGCTACCGGTCAATACGCGTTTGGCCTCGCGCACCGGAATCTCTTTAACCGGAATGTTCTTTCGGCATCCGGCCAACAGGATCACGCCGGTCACCCGCCCCAGGAGGATTCCGGATTTGGGGTATTTTTCAAGGGAGAAGACATCCTCCACCACCATAAGATCCGGCATGACATCGGTCAGCAGCCCAAAGAGCTTTGTAAAAATCCGGTCCAAACGATCCTGAAGCGGTGCCCTTGAGAATGTCCGGATCACGCCGTAGGAATAGTCTTCCACCGACAGCCCCGTTCCCCTGACCACCGCAACACCGGTTGCGGCCAAACCCGGATCAACGCCCACAACCGTGATCATGCCGCCACCGTGGAAACCGGCGGATGCATCTCAGGGGCCACCCTGAATTTCCTTTTTGGCCATATCGGCCTCATTGGAGTCGGGAAACTTTTCAATCAGCTCCTTGAAAACCAGCCTGGCGTTGGCGGTTTCACCCAGCTTGTCAAAAGCGATCCCCTGTTTCAGGTAGGCCGCAGGAACCTTGTTGCCCTTAGGATACCCTTCGATCACCTTTTGATATTCAAGGATCGCCTTCTTATACCACCCCTGCTGAAAATAGATCTCCCCAACCGCGAACCGGGCATTATCCGCCAGATCGGATTTGGGGTATTTTTCCAGAAGCCCTTCAAACCCCTTCTGGGCGGCATCAAAATTCTGTTGATCGAGCTGCTGCCGGGCCGCCTCATACATCTCTTTATCCGTCAGTTCATTTAAGACCGCTTCCCCTGTGGTTTTGTTCGGCGGGGGCTCTTTCCCGGCCTCAAACCCCATGTAGTCTTCCATCCGTTTGAGACGGGTCTCCATCGCCTCGGAAGCATGCCCGACACTCTCCCGAAGTGCGTTCAGGTCACTCTGAAGACCTCCAAGGTCCTGGTTCATTCGATGATCGATCTCATCACACCGGCCGTTTAACCGGCGAACATCCTCCATCAGCTGGCGGAACTGGGCATCCTGGCCCGCATAGAGCTGGCGAAAGCTGTCATCTTTTTCCCTGACCTGCTGGTTCAGCCTCTGGTTCTCAGCCTCCAGGGCGGCAAGCCGGCTTTCCAGCCGGCCGAGGTCGCTGCGCGCGGCGCACCCGGCCAGCATCACCAAACCGGCTATCACAACCCATTTATACATTCTTTCTGCAGACATCATGCCATCCCGCCATCAGGGGTTGACGGCTGTGTTTTAAAAATAAAAAATAGGATGCGGCTGTTATGACGCTCCAATAAAACGCATGGTGCCGCGTTTTCCCACCACTCACGACCTAGGGGGATACCAGCTCAAAATGCCCCCGCCGGTTCTTGGCCCAGGCTTCCTCATTATGCCCCGGATCGACA
>DYLE01000017.1 GCA_020722245.1 Desulfonema limicola | reverse complement strand
CCCGCTTGATGCCGGTGGCCACCGCGGCCCCCCGGCCGTGGGCCGATTCCACAAAGTCCGTCTCGATATAATTATAGGCGAACACCGAGCATCCGGGCGGCGGCACGCCGACGGCCCGGTCCTGAATGTTCATCTCGTCCAAAAGCTCGCAGATCAACCGGTGGACAATGGAATGCCCGCAACCCGGACAGTAATGAAAGGGGGTCCGGGTCAGGTAACGCGGCCGTGAATAAACTTTTTCCATTCTGGTTATTTCAGCCCCTTTTTATGATAATGACGGGCGATCACCCGGGCGACCTCGTTGGGCGCCGGAATGATACCGCCGGGACGTCCGTAGAAATCGATCTCCCGCGCGCCGTTTAATGAAAGCTGGACATCCTCTATCATCTGTCCCATGTTCATTTCAAACACCAGAATCCCCTTGACCTGTTGCGCCACGGCCCGCAGGGCTTTGTCGGGGAACGGCCACAAGGTAATCGGCCGGAACAGCCCGACTTTCATGCCGCCGGCGCGCACCTCCTTGATCGCTCCCTTGGCGATCCGGGCCGCAGCGCCAAAGGCCGCCACCAGAAACCGGGCGTCATCGGTCAGGTAGGTCTCACTGTTGGGCTCTTTTTCCTTGATGACCTGATAGCGGCGAAACAGGCTCCAGTTGATCTCTTCCAGGTCCGCCGGATTGGAGGTAAAGGATTTGACGATTTTACGCGGCCGGCCGAAGGCGCCCCGCAGGGCGTCGGGGCGAACCGGCGGGATTTTAGGGGCTTCCCGGGTGAACTCCACCGGCTCCATCATCTGACCCAGCATACCGTCGCCCAGAATGAGCACGGGCATACGGTAGGTGTCGGCCAGGTCAAAGGCCCGGTAGGTCAGGTCCGCGAACTCCTGGACCGAGGCCGGGGCCAGAACGATGGTCCGGTAGTCGCCATGCCCGCCGCCGCGGGTGGCCTGAAAGTAATCGGACTGGGAGGCGATGATGCTGCCCAGCCCGGGCCCGCCCCGGGAGATATTGACGATCACGGCCGGGAGCTCGCAGGCGGCCAGATAGGAGATGCCCTCCTGTTTCAGGCTGATGCCCGGGCCGGAGGAGGAGGTCATCACCCGTGCGCCAGCCACGCTGGCCCCATGGACCATGTTGATGGCCGCGATTTCGCTTTCCGCCTGTACAAAGGCGCACCCGGGCCGCCGGCTCAGATGGGCGGCCATGTATTCGGTCAACTCGTTTTGCGGGGTAATGGGATAGCCGAAATAACACTGGCACCCCGCCCGAATGGCGGCCTCACCAATGGCCGTGTTTCCATACATCAATACCTTAGACACGATAGACCTCGATGGCGGCCTCCGGGCAAACCAGGGCGCAGGTGGCGCATCCCGTACACCTGTCTCTATCGACACAGACCGCGGTCACATAACCACTGGCGTTAATGCCTCCGGAAAGCGCCAGGCACTCCTGGGGGCAGAAGTGGATACACATTCCGCAGCCTTTGCAAAACGTCCCGTCGATTTCAATATATCCCCTTTTGCGGGTCTTGCTTTTTGTTTCCGCCATGGATTCTGACGCCGCGCCTTTACCGGTTAATTAAATAAAGAGTTTATTCTAAACTGTTGAATCTATGTCAAGTAAAAAGAGCGGCCGCTGATTTTTATAAACCGGTAAAACATCCGCAGGCACACCACTTAAACCAATACTTTTTTTTGCTGGTCGATTTGATTTTTGAAAAATATTAAAACCTTCCACAAGATAAAGCGCCTGCTCAAACTTGACATACAAACCGATTCGTGCGATACATCAGACCATGAACTGGGAATTCTTATTTTCGATTTTCTAGATGCGCGGGAATGGCGAATAACCGCAAGGTAAAGTCAAATGCAGGACGAGGATACCACGCAGGTGCATCGTGATGACGCCACGATGATCGTATCTGCAGCCAAAATGCAGAAGACCCCCGCCCCCCGCCAGGCGAGCCTGATTGTGCTGGCCGGCTGGTAAATCGGACGCGAGATACCGCTGACAAACGGAGAGCAGGTCCTTGGGCGTTCGCCCTCGGTAAATATCCACATCGAATCGCCCTCCGTCTCCCGGCGACACGCCCGCATCGTCCGGCTCTGCGAAGGGGATGCCGGCGTTTACATCATCACCGATCTGAACAGCAGCAACGGCACCCTGGTCAACAACCTACCCATTACCTCCGCGCGCTTAAACAACGGCGACAAAATTTGCATGGGCGACGTGCTTTTCAAGTTTGTGATTCAGGATAGCGCCGATGCGGTATTCCATCGGGATATCCACCGGCTGATTCATTACGATCAGTTGACCGGACTGCTCACCATGGAAGCCTTCCTCCGCCAGCTTAAGGAGGAAATGCGGTGCGCTGCACCGGACGGTTATCTCACGCTGGCGATGACGGATTTAGACGGGCTGAAACAGGTGAACGACACCCACGGCCACCTGGCCGGACGTATGGTGGTGCGCGAGATGGGGGACATGATCCGCCAGACCATCCGCGAACAGGATCGCGCCGGGCTCTATGGCGGCGACGAGGCCGTCATTTTCTTTCCGCGCACCCGCATGGGGCAAGCCAGGGAAGTGGCGGAACGGCTGCGGGCGATGATCGAACGCCGGGTCTTTGAGCATCAGGGCGCATCCTTTGGAATAACCATCAGCCAGGGGTTGTCGGAGTGGCCGCTGCACGGCCACAGCATCGAACAGATCATCGCTGCGGCCGACGGCGCGCTTTATACCGCCAAGGCCGACGGCCGCAACTGCGTTCGGTGCGCCCCAGGATAAAATCAGCGCCGGCCCTCCCATCTCAGATCATGCCCGGTTGCCCTGTCGATGAATATCCGCGAGGTCTCCTTCGATAAAACAGATCAGCGCTGGATTCTCGCCGTAAGGGGGTTCCCATTGATCCGGACAGGCGTCACGGGTTTGAGGCTCCCCGAATTTTCGCCCATGCATCCCGCAGGGTCACGATCCGGTTGAACACCGGACGGCCCGGCTTGGAGTCCTTGGGGTCTGCAAAAAAATACCCCAGCCGCTCAAACTGGCATCTGAACCCTGGGCCGGCGTTTGCCAGGCCGGACTCCAGCCGGCATCCGGTCAAGCGATCCAGGGAATTCGGGTTCAAAACGGTTTTAAAATCCGCTTCAGACCCAGGGTCCTCTTTAACAAAAAGGCTTTCATAAAGACGGACCTCGGCCTCCACCGAGTGATCCGCGGACACCCAGTGAAGCGTGGCCTTGACCTTCCTACCGTCCGGGGCGTCGCCCCCCCGGGTTGCAGGATCATACCGGCACCTCAGCTCGACGATTCGGCCGTCTTCGTCCTTAACCACGCCAACACAGGTGATAAAATAGGCGTACCTGAGCCGCACCTCCCGCCCCGGCGCCAGCCTGTAGAATTTTTTCGGCGGATGCTCCATAAAATCATCCTGCTCGATATACAGCACCCGCGAAAACAACACCTTTCGGCTTCCCATGGTTTCATCTTCGGGGTTATTGACGGCATCCAGTTCCTCCACCTGGTCTTCGGGATAGTTCTCGATCACCACCCGCAAGGGCCGAAGCACCCCCATCATCCGCGGCGCCGTCTTGTTGAGTTCCTCGCGTATGGCGTTCTCCAGCAGCGCCACATCGACCAGGCTGTCCCGCCGGGCCACACCGATCCGTTCACAAAACCGCCGGATCGATGAGGGGGTGTATCCCCGGCGGCGCAGACCGGAAATGGTGGGCATCCGCGGATCATCCCATCCGGACACATACCCCTCCCTCACCAGCTGGATCAGCTTCCGCTTGCTCAGAACCGTGTGGGACAGGGTTAACCGGGCGAACTCGATCTGCTGGGGATGATAGACCCCCAGGGCGTCCAGGATCCAGTCATAGAGCTCGCGGTTGTTTTCAAACTCCAGGGTGCAGATGGAATGGGTGATTTTCTCGATGGAATCCGAAAGGCAGTGGGCGAAATCGTACATCGGATAGATGCACCATTGATCTTTTGTTCGGTGATGGGATTGCTTTCGAATGCGGTAGAGGGTGGGATCGCGCATCACCATATTGGGGGCGGCCATATCGATTTTTGCGCGCAGCACGCACTCCCCTTCCTCAAAGCCGCCGTCCCGCATTTTCTGAAAAAGGGCCAGATTTTCCTCAACCGAACGGTTCCGATAGGGGCTCTCCTTCCCCGGCCGGGTCAAACTCCCGCGGTATTCCCTGATCTCATCCGAGCTCAGGCTGTCCACGTAGGCCTTTCCCGCCTTGATCAGCAGGACGGCAAACCCGTAAAGTTGTTCAAAGTAATCCGAGGTAAAATACAGGTGCGGTCCCCAGTCGAATCCCAGCCACTTCACGTCTTCTTGGATGGCGGCGACAAACTCCGGGCTTTCCTTTTCAGGGTTGGTATCATCAAACCGGAGATGGCAGGTTCCGTTATACTGATTTGCCAAACCGAAATTTAAACAGATCGATTTGGCATGCCCGATATGAAGATAGCCGTTGGGTTCGGGCGGAAAACGCGTCACCACCCGCCCCCCGTACCTGCCGCTTTGCATATCGTTGTCGATGAGGTATCGTATAAAATTAGACGCACCCGGGGCTCCGTCCGCGCCATCGGCCGGCCGGCTTTCCGGATTATCCGTAGAAAAGGGTTTCGACATCGGGTAAAAATCTCCCAAGGGTTTAGCCGTCGCGTGTTATGGTTTCATCTTCTATCATATCTTTTAAATAAGTCGTAATCATTTCTTTGGCGATGGGCCCGGCCCCGCTGGAGCCATGCCCGCCATGTTCGATCAGCACGGCTATGGCTATTTTAGGCTGGTCAAACGGGGCATAGCCGATAAACCAGGCATGAGGCCGGGTTGAATTGTCCTGGTCCTCGGTATTCCCATGGTCATCGTTTTTCCGGCTGACGACCTGAGCGGTCCCTGTTTTCCCGCTGATTCGAAGCGCTTCAACGCATACGGTGTAGTGGGCGGTCCCGTGCGCATCATTGACGCACGCCAGCAGGCCTTCCCGAATCAGGTTTAGGGTTTTTGAGGAGGCTGGAAGCCTGCCGACGATCGTGGGCCTTGCCTGCTTCACTAAGCTCCCATCCACGGTATGGATCGACTTCACGATCAGCGGCTGATAGATAGTCCCTCCGTTCGCCACCGAAGCGGCCAGGACAAGCATCTGAAGAGGGGTCACCAGGTTATATCCCTGGCCGATGGCGATGGAAAGGTTTTCACCCCTCTGCCAGGGGACCCCTTTATATTTTTTTTTCCATGCCTCGGTGGGGATGAGTCCATCTGCCTCCAAATCCAGGCGGATACCGGTCGGGGAACCCAGGCCGCACCTTGTTGCATACCCTGCCAGCCGATCCACCCCGAGCCTTTTTCCGACGTTGTAAAAGTAGATATCACAGGACTCCGCCAGAGCCCGGACCACTCGAACGCTTCCATGGCCCTGATGTTTCCAGCATCCATAGCTTCGGTTGCCGTAGACGTAACTGCCCGAGCAATAAAACGCCGTGTCTGAATCGATGACCCCTTCCTCCAGACCCGCCATGGCGGTGACGATTTTATAGGTGGACGCCGGAGGATACTCCCCCTGAATGGCCTTGTTCATCAGAGGACGGTCCGGATTGGATACCAGGGACTCCCATTCCTTGTGGGAGATCCCCCCTATAAAAAGGTTCGGATCAAATGCCGGACTGCTGGCCATGGCCAAAACCTCACCGGACGCGGGATCCATGGCCAAAGCGGCTCCGATTTTTCCCTCCAGCAACCTTTCGGCCGTTTTCTGAAGTTCATGATCGATGGTTAAAAAAACATTGTTCCCCGGCAAAGGCGGCACCGTATCCAGTGTTTTGACGACCTGACCATTGGCATTCACCTGAACGATCCGTCCGCCCGGTTTACCGCCCAGGTCGCTTTCATAAGCCTTTTCAATGCCGAAACGGCCGACATAATCCCCCTGTCTGTTCTTTTCATGTCCGCTGGCCTTCAACTCATCAGCGTTGATCTCTCCCATGTACCCGAGAAGATGAACGGCGCTCTGTTGGTGGATATAATTTCTTCGGGCATTACACTCGACAAGAACGCCGGGAAGTTCAAACCGGTGGGCCAGAATCAGGGCCAGGGCGTCCCTGCCGATATCCTCCTTGATCAATATGGGTTGATAATCACCAGCCGTCCTGGATCCGGTCTTGATTTTTTCCATGATTTCATTAGAGGGCATCGCTATATACCGGGACAGGGCTTCGACGGTCTTGATCAATGGGTCGGCGTCGTTTTTTACGATGGTCAGATCAAAAGAGGGGCGGTTTTCCACAAGCAACCGTCCGTTCCGGTCATAAATCAGCCCTCGAATAGGTCGAATCCGTTGAATTCGTATGCAATTATTTTTGGAAAGGTGAACATATTCACGACCTCGAATGATTTGAAGCTCGAAAAGACGAAAGGCCAAAAGACCCATGGCGAGCGTGGCACAGACCATAAAGGCCCAAAGACGTTTTTGAAACCATTCGCGGTCTGCGCTCGAAAAATACCTTCGAAGACTTCTGTTCCACATGCCGTTACGAGAAACGCCTGGGGCCGGGTTTTTCATCAATCAGGTTTTCCATAAGACCGAACCCTTTTTGAAACAAAACAAAAACAAACGGGCCGAAAATCATTGCCGAGAACAGCTGGGTGAACATCATCCAGATTATAGAGCGGGAGAAATAAAAAGATGGAGCTGAAAGTGCATAAACCACACCGAAAATCGTGAGTTCAATGAAAACCCCGCAAACAACAACGACCTGAAAAAGCGTTGAGTCGGAGATCTGAAGATAAGGCTTTACATTTTTAAACAACAGAACCAACCAGAGATACGAAAAAACGTAGACCCCGAAAGGTGCGCCGGACAGCGTGTCCATGGCGCAACCGACAAAAACACTCGCGATCAGCCCCTCACCCCCGCCTCTAAAGAGAATGAAAAAGACCACAAAGGGAATCATCAGGTCATAAAAAAAAATGAAAGGCGCAAGGGCGTGCACCAGGGTGGTCTGAAGGCTGATCAACAAAATGCCGGTCAGAAAGTAGATCAGATACCGCATCAGCCGCCGTTGGAGTCCTGTTTCGCAAAATTGAGAATGACCATCACCTCCTCAAGCCTTGCAAAGTCCACGCAGGGGATCAGTTCGATATCTTGAAACAGCCCCGAGTTTCCGCGCACCACCTTTGACACGTGACCGACACGCAAGCCTTTGGGATAGATCCCGTCAAGCCCTGAAGAGACCACGATGTCTCCGACCTGAATATCGGCCGTCCGCAGGGCGTAATCAAACACGCAGGACTGCCCCGACGCTCCGCGGGTGATGCCGCGAGTCCGGGTGCGCTGGATGATGGAATCGACGGCGCTGTTGCAGTCAGTCATCAACAACACCTTGGCGTATTTTAAGGATGCCGTCAGCACATGACCGACGATGCCTTCCGGCATGACCACGGGAAGACCCACGGCCACGCCGGCCGCCCTTCCCTTATTAATGACAATGGTGTGATACCAGGGGGAAGTATCCCTGGCCACGACCTCGGCGGCAACCAGCTTAAAGGGGGTTCTTGCTTGAAGTCCCACAAGCGCCCGCAGCCGATGGTTTTCAAGGATAGCCTCTTTGCAGGCATTGTTTTCCTCGGAGGCGAGCGATAGACTCTTCTTCAGATAATCGTTTTGGGCCGCCACTTCGATCAGAAAAAAGTAATGGCGCCACAGACGGCCGGTGAAATTCTCGACTGCGGTGATCGCTTCCTGCAGGGGTGAAACGATCGACAAAACCGCGCGTACGGCTGAGTCCCCCATGGATGTTTTTCGAATATACTGGAATGAAAAGATACCGGCATTCAGCGCAATCAGAATGACGGCGCCCAAAGCCAGCTTCGTTTTTTTTGGAAACCATGAATTAATCGATGACCACCTGCCGTAGAATTTCGAGGTTGTTGAGCGCCATGCCGGAACCCAGTGCCACCGTAGATAAGGGATCCTCAGTCACCGTGATCGGCAGGCCGGTTTCCTCCCTCAAAAGCTTGTCCAGGTTTTTCAGCAAAGCCCCGCCTCCGGTCAAAACAATGCCGCGATCCACAATATCCGCCGCCAGCTCTGGAGGTGTCTGTTCCAGGGCCAGCTTTGTGGTTTCTACGATGGCATCAATTTGTTCTGAAATGGCGATGCGGATCTCCTCAGAATCAATGGCGAGGATCTTGGGAATACCGGAGGGAATGTCCCTTCCTTTCACCTCGATGGTCTCGTAATTCTCGGAATCCGGATAGGCGTTCCCGATGGTGATCTTGATGATTTCAGCGGTTCTCTCTCCGATCAGGAGGTTGTACTTCCGCTTGATGTACTGCATGATCGCAGCGTCCATCTTGTCCCCGGCCACGCGTATGGACCGGTGCAGCACAATTCCCGCAAGGGATATAACCGCGACCTCCGTGGTTCCGCCGCCGATATCCACCACCATATTGCAGATCGGCTCGGTAATCGGCAGGCCGGCGCCGATGGCGGCAGCCATGGGTTCCTCGATTAAAAACACCTCCCGCGCGCCGGCGGATTCGGCCGCCTCTTTCACGGCGCGCTTTTCCACCGGCGTGATCCCCATGGGAACCGCAATGATAATGCGCGGCCTGACAAAGGAACGACGGTTATGCACCCGCTGAATAAAATGCCGCAGCATGGCCTCCGTCACATCAAAATCCGCAATGACACCCTCCTGCATCGGCCGGATCGCAACGATATTTCCGGGCGTTCTGCCCAGCATATTCTTTGCATCAAGCCCCACCGCCAGCACGCGGTTTTTCATCCGGTTATCGGTGCGTACCGCCACCACCGAAGGTTCACGCAATACGATCCCCTTCCCTTTCACGAAAACAAGCGTGTTCGCGGTGCCCAGATCAATGGCA
Source organism: Desulfonema limicola (assembly GCA_020722245.1). GTDB lineage: Bacteria > Desulfobacterota > Desulfobacteria > Desulfobacterales > Desulfosalsimonadaceae > DYLE01. The sequence goes on along the minus strand of DYLE01000017.1, from coordinate 12,267 downwards.
AGGTCATTGGAAAACACGCCCAGCAATGAATCTAAAAGCAAGTTATGCTCTCCTTATCGTATACTAAAATTAAACCCCGAAGGGTCAACCGGTGACCGGTTTTCAGGCTACCGGGTATGGGGGTTATGGCTAACAGAAACCTCATCGAATTACAAGAACAAAATACAGCCCAGGTGTCCTTCATAGGGCGGCAAGCTGTTTCATCACCTCGTTATGAAGCATGGGCCTGAACTTTTTTATCCGCTGGTTGCTTCGGAAAGGGTGAATCCGGTTGGTCAACAGAATCACGATCACCGACTGTTCCAGATCCATCCAAAAGGAGGTGCCGGTAAAACCCAGGTGCCCGACGGTTTTATCCTTTCGAAAAAAATCACCGCAGCTTGAATCTCTGGCCGAGGGGGTGTCAAACCCCGGCGTGCGTTCGGAATCCGCACAGGGAGATAAAAACCGTCGAACAAGCGCCGTCTCAAACCTGAGGAGGGAATGCTTCCCCTGGTACCCCCTCATGAGCTCAAGGAGCAGCCGGTGGATTGAACTTGCGGATCCAAACAGACCGGCCTGTCCGGCAACACCTCCTAAGATATAAGCATTTTCATCATGAACCACCCCGTTGAGCAGAAGCCCGCGCCAGGGGCAAAGCTCGGTGGCGGCGCAGGCTATATTCGGCAAGGGGTTTTCAAGGTTTATAAAAAACAGGCCGTCTGTTTCCAGCCGCGAATAAACCGTTTCCTCGACAAACCGATCCAGGCGGGTTTGGGTGAGGGTTTCGACCACCCACTCCAGAAACATAAAACCGATATCACTGTACAGCACTCTGGCGCCGACTTCGGATATCAGGGGCTCTTTTACCAGGCGCCTGCGCAACGCCTCCTTTCTTTGGGCGGCCGGGAGGCGGGCAAGCTCAAGGTAATAAGGCCGATAATCCGGCAGGCCGGAGGTGTGACACAGCAGGTGCCGGATTTGAATATCCGCTTTGGGGGTATCCTTCAGGAATGGAAAGATGCGGCCCAGGGGATCTTCAAGGGCCAGCCTCTTTTCCTGCACCAGAACCATGATCGCCAGGGTCGTGGCCAGGGGTTTGGTCAGCGATGCCAGATCGAAAACCGTCTTTGGGGTCATGGGTTCTGCGCTGAAGATATTGGCCCTCCCGTAGGCCTTGTGAAAAAGGATCTCCTCCTGGTTTGAAAAAAGCAAAACCGCCCCCGGAAAAACATTTTCCGAGACACCCCGGCGCATCATGGCATCAATCATCTTCATCGTCAGTCAAGGGTTTCGATCGGCTTTGACGATCAGCATCAATCCGCAAAAAAAGGGCGATGAAATGAAAGCAGCTTTTCGTCGGCGCTCAAAACCGCCTCAACCCCCAGAGGAACGGTCAGGTTGGGCTTTCCATGTCCGATCTCAAACCCGGCAAGGATCGGAATATCCAGGTCGGAAAAAAGATGCGAAACGATTGAATAGATCTCGTCTGAATTTCCACAGTTTTCAAAGGAGCCCAGCAGGATGCCGGCAAGCCGGTCAAAACACCCGGCAAGCCTCATCTGGGTCAGCATCCGGTCGATCCGGTAAGGGGCCTCGTGGGTGTCCTCCAGCAGCAGGATATGCCCCGAAAAATCAGGCTGATGAGGGGTGCCGACCAGATGACAGAGGGTGGTGAGGTTGCCGCCTGAAACCACTCCGCTCGCTGCGCCCGGATGAATGACATGGGGGTTCTTCGGTCTGAGGATAAACTCCCCTTTTGATGACAGCAGGGCAGACAGGGTGTTCTGGGTGACATCATCCGCCTCGCCCAGGGACACCACCATGGGTCCATGGAAGGTGGCCAGTCCGCATTTGAAGTAAAATGCGTTGAGTATCGCCGAAACGTCGCTGCACCCGATAAAACCCTTGGGGTTGGATTTTACAGCTTCATAGTCGATCAGGGAAAGTATCCTCAGGGAACCGTATCCCCCCCTGGCGCACCAGATCGCCCGAATCCTTGAATCTGCGAACATCGCATTAATAGCTCTGGCCCGATGCGCATCGGTTCCGGCGAGGTATCTATCCGCCTCGAAAAGCGCGTCTGAAAAAACCGGATGAAAACCCATGGACTCCAGAACCGATACCCCTTTTTGAAACCGGGACCTGTCAAAGGGGCTGGCAGGGGCCACAATCCCCACCCTGTCCCCGGGAAAAATCCGCGGCGGCAGAATGGGTCTTTGAATGTTTTTCTTCATGGCGACGGATTCCACGCCCTCTATTCCATCCCTTTCCCCTCAAGGCACCGGGTCAGATAGCGGGCGATTTCATTTTTAGCGCCCTGATCAATCTCCATAAAGGATGCGCCGATCTCATAACGGCCCGAGGTGAAAATCTCCACACGGACCACGGTACCGATTATCACAAACCAATCATCCGTCGATGAGATCCGAATGCGAATCTCAATATTTGTTCCGATCTCAAAAAGGGTATCGGTCTCAAACAGTATTCCGGCGACACTCAGGTTCCGGCCCACCGCCTGGAAAACCGCTCTTGCCCGGTCGTCCCCGATCCGCCGGATTTGAAGCTGGGAAAAAAAGTCGACTCGGGTATAGCGCCGTTTATTCTCGGAATAGACGGCGATATTGTTTTTGCCGGATGCCTTGGCATGATACAAGGCGATGTCGGCGTTCTTCAACAGATCGACGCCGGTTTGCGCATCAATGGGATAGCTGGCCAGCCCGCCGCTGAGGGTCGGTTGAATCTTTTTATTTTCATAGGAAAGGGTCAGGGTTTCAACCTTTTTTCGTATCCTCTCCGCCGTGATCAGCGCCTCCACCTTTCCGGTTTCCGGAAGAAGGATCGTGATCTCCTCGCCGCCGTACCGGGCGGCTGAATCCTCCGCGCGTATCTCGTTTTTGATGATTCGACCCACATCCCTTAAAACCATGTCGCCGGCCAGATGGCCGAACATATCGTTAATACTTTTGAAATCATCCATATCCAGAAACAGAAGGGATAACTCCGTCTCATACCGCTTGGCCCTGGCGATTTCGCGCGGAAGGGATTCCTCAAACAGGCTTCGGGAGTAGAGTCCGGTCAGGCTGTCATGCTTGAGGGAGTTGAGCTGTTCCTCAAAAAGATGGAGTTCCACCACCACAGGGTTTTTCAGGAATTTGTCCATGGAGCAGAAATAATCGCACAGAACCGTTCGAAAATTCACATCTCTTCCAAGCGTATGGCTCAATTTCCGCCGGTGGTTAAGAACCGCGTTCCAGCATTTCTCTGCGATGTCAGGCTCCAGGTCGAGGTGGGTCATCAGTTTAAAAAAGATGGAATAGACCTGTTTGCCTCCCTCGTTGACGATGACCTGCAGCTCGCGAAGGAGCTTTTCATCATCATCGGCGGCATTATAAATGCAGCTTAAAACGGCGTCCCTTATTCGTTTCATGGAAAATCCTTAAAACAAATAAAAAGAACATCGTTCAAAACAGAGATCTGAGTTTATCGTCTTGAAAAAAGTTAACCTTATCTAACGAAACCCTTTTCGGTTGTCAATATTTTTCGGGATATGTTCCGGTAGCCCATCGTCGAGGGGAAAATCCCGTCTACTCGCTTTTTTTTTGTTCAAGCGCCGCCCCTATGAAACCCTTAAAAAGCGGGTGCGGCGCCATGGGCCGGGATTTAAACTCAGGATGGAACTGACATCCGAGGAACCAGGGATGATCCTTGATCTCCACGATCTCCACCAGGTCCCCCTTGGGAGAAACGCCGGTGATACAAAACCCTTTTTCCTCCAGCAGGGGTTTGAACTGGATATTAAATTCGTACCGATGCCGGTGACGTTCGTAGATCTGATCTGCACCGTAGGCCCGATAGGCGAAGCAATCCCTGGTGAGAAGCCGGCAGGGATAGGCGCCCAAGCGCATCGTCCCGCCCTTTTCCGAATGAACATCCCTCCTCTGGAGGGTCTGGGTTCTTTCGTCAAACCACTCCTGCATCAGGTAAATCACCGGAGATGGGGTATCGGGCATGAATTCCGAGCTGTGGGCGTCCTTTATTCCGGCAACGTTGCGGGCAAACTCCACCACCGCCAGCTGCATTCCGAGGCAGATGCCGAAAAAAGGAACCCGGTTTTCCCTGGCAAACCGAACAGCCAGGATCTTTCCTTCCACACCCCGGGATCCGAACCCCCCCGGCACCAGAATTCCGTCCGCTTCAGAAAGGATCCTTCCATAATTTTTTTCATCCAGGGTTCCGGAATCCACAAAAAGCAGCTCCACCTTCGCTTGATTGGCCAAGCCGCCGTGGCAAAGCGCCTCATTTAAGCTTTTATACGACTCGGTCAGATCCGTATACTTTCCCACCACGGCGATCCGGACCGAACGGGAGGCGTTTCTAATTCCGTCCACCAGATCCTGCCAGGGTTCCAGGTGCGGGGCTCCGGTCCAGATGTTCAGCAAGTCAAGAATCTTGTCGTCCAAACCCTCCTGGTTGAAGATGATGGGAACCTCATAGATGCACTCCACATCCTTGGCGGTGATGACCGCATCCACGCTGACGTTGCAGAACAGGGCGATTTTGGCCTTGATCTCCTTGGACAGGAAGCGGTCCGTGCGGCATAACAGGATGTCCGGCTGAATCCCGATGCTGCGCAACTCCTTGACGCTGTGCTGGGTGGGCTTTGTCTTGACCTCGCCGGCGGTGCGGATATAAGGAACAAAGGTCAGATGGATATAGAGGACATTCTCCTTCCCCACATCGAACTGAAACTGACGGATCGCCTCCAGAAACGGAAGGCTCTCGATGTCGCCGATGGTGCCGCCGATCTCCACGATCAGGATATCCGCAGAACCGGCTGCTTGAATGATGCTGCTTTTGATTTCATCCGTGATATGCGGAATGACCTGAACCGTGCCCCCCAGGTAGTCCCCCCGCCGCTCCTTGCTGATCACCGAATGGTAAATCTTTCCCGTGGTGAAGTTGTTGCCGGCGCTTAACCGGACGTTGGCGAACCGCTCATAGTGCCCCAGATCCAGGTCGGTCTCGGTGCCGTCGTCGGTCACATAGACCTCGCCATGCTGAAACGGATTCATGGTGCCGGGATCCACATTGATATAGGGATCCAGCTTTAAAAAGGTAACCTTCAACCCGCGGCACTCCAACAGCGCACCAATGGAGGCGGACGCCAGGCCTTTTCCGAGTGATGATAAAACCCCGCCGGTTACAAATATATACTTGGGTTTTCCAGCCATTTCCCGGGTCCTATTCTTTTAAAAAGCTGTAGGTATTTTATTCAAATATTTTTCTGAACTCATCGATCTTTTTTTTGATGTCGCTATTTTCGGTTTCCGACGGGGTGTCGGCAGATGGATGCCGCATGGCCTCCTGAAGACCTTGGAGATCAAACACCCTTTCTGAAAAACCGGGATTGAGCTCCATGCTTTCCACCTGAATCCTGCAAACCAGGCGATCCCCTTCCAAAAAATCCATAAGGACCGGATAGCCGGTGCGGAAGTGATTCTGCCATTGGGTGTAACGGATCTCCAGGGCCGGGTCGCCCGAAGCCGTATTGGCCGGCCGGAATATCCATCGCAGGGGCTTAAACCCCTCCTTTTCAATCCATAACTGGGGTCTGGATTCATCCGGATACTTTGCCCCGATCACAAGGGCGATTTTACCCTCAAATCGGCCCAGGCTGGTCACGGAAACATCAACCCCGTTTTTCCGCAGCCTGGCCTCCAGCCTTTCCCTGGATCGGTAAAAAAAAACATCCTTGTAGTGATCCATCCAGGTGTCGGAGGTGCTGACCACCCGATCATCAAGGAACGTCAGGGAGGAATCAGCGGAGGCGATATACACCCGTTTTAATTCACCCGATTCAATATCGGAACGGTACTGCTCCGGGAGGCGGTATCGAACCAGCTGATCGTATTCCAAACCCTGTGATGAACCCGTCGAATCAAACAGGATCAGCTTCTGGCGAACAAGAAGGCTTGCGGGCAGGTTGATGCTTTCCATCATCCGCTGAAGGGCATGGGGACCCCCCATCACATAACCATCCGTCGGCCGGCTGAACAGCATCATGGCGGGCAAGCAGACCGATAAGAATAAAACCGCTTTTTTAAGCACTAAACACATTCTCCGCCATCCGTGCAGCGCCGTTGAGTTCCTCCTCGATCCGCATCAACTGGTTGTATTTGGCGATCCGCTCGCTTCGGGACATGGAACCGGTTTTAATCTGCCCGCCGCAGACCCCCACCACAAAATCAGCGATAAAGGGGTCCTCGGTTTCCCCGGAGCGGTGGGAGATCACCGTGGCGTAACCGGCCTGCTTGGCCATATCCACGGTCTTTAAGGTCTCGGAAACCGTTCCGATCTGGTTCAGCTTGATCAGAATGGCGTTTGCGATGCCCTCGCGAATCCCTTTTTCAAAAATTGCGGGATTGGTCACAAAGATGTCATCGCCGACGATCTGCGCCAGCCTGCCGAGCCGTTCCGTCATCACCGCCCAGTTTTCCCAGTCCTGCTCGGCCAGCCCGTCCTCGATGCTGAAAAGGGGGTATTTATCGATCAACCCCTGGTAGTAATCGATCATCTCCGCCGGGCTCAGTTTTTTCTTCTCGGACGCCAGGTGATAGACCCCTTCATGGTAAAACTCGCTGGCCGCGGCATCGATGGCCAGACCGATATCTTTTCCGGGGGTATAGCCGGCGGCCTGGATGGCCGCGATAATCACCTGAATCGCCTCCTCATTGGATGAAAAATCAGGGGCGAACCCCCCCTCATCCCCCACGGCCACATTCAATCCCTTGTCGGTCAGGATCCGTTTCAGGCTGTGAAAGGTTTCCGCAGCCATGCGAAGCGCCTCGGCAAAGGATGCCGCGCTCACCGGAACAATCATGTACTCCTGAATATCCAGGTTGTTGGCCGCATGAACACCGCCGTTGACGACATTCATCATGGGAATGGGAAGAAGGGTTGCGTTCAACCCGCCGAGATACCGGTAGAGCGGCTGGCCATAGGCATCGGCTGCGGCCCGGCTCACGGCCATGGATACACCGAGAAGGGCGTTGGCGCCGAGCCCTGATTTGTTGGGTGTGCCGTCAAGCGCGATCATGCGGTTGTCGATGGCGAACTGATCCGACGCATCCATGCCCATGATCGCCGGGGCTATAACGTGCGTGACGTTCTCCACAGCCTTTAAAACGCCCTTCCCTCCGTACCGTTTTTTATTGCCGTCTCGAAGCTCAAGGGCTTCGCGGCTTCCGGTGGAAGCGCCCGACGGCACCATGGCCCGACCCATGGCGCCGCAGGCCAGTGATATTTCCACCTCGATGGTGGGATTGCCCCTTGAGTCCAGAACCTCCCTTGCCAATACACCCGTGATCTCGGTCATTGTGCCCTCCCCTTTTTGGTCGATTGTTTGGGATCATCCATGCGATTTTGCCCTCCGCTTGACAAAATCCCACCGATTGATAGGATTTTACCGGGAATGCAAAACCAAATTAAATTTTATTAAGCACAAAACTAAAAATTATACAATCAAACAGTTCAAAAGATTTCATGGAAGAAAAAAATCTATACGCCCAGGCCCACCTCTTTGTCGCAGCCATTCGCGTTCTGGAGCACCAGCAGGCTGCGCCGCCGGCTTTGGAGTCCGTCTGCGGGCTGCTTTCCATCTCCCTTGAAGAGGGAAACCGGTTATGCCGCAAGCTGCTGGATCTGGAGGTCATCGGACTTGTGGAAAAAACCGGCGATATTCATCTGTTTATCAAGGACCACGTAAAGCTTGAACAGATACCGCTCCAGCAGACATCCAGCAGTCTGGCGGACGAGCTGATGCGGTTTAAAAAAGAAAAAGAAGCCGACAGAAAAAGCCTTGAGACCCTCCGCGCCCAGCAGGAGGAAAAGAAAAAAAAGCTTCATGAGGCGCTGGCGCGGAAGCTGAAGGATGGGTTAAAACCATCAGGGTAACTGCAGATGGGGGGACTGGGATATCTCGGCGATAAAGCGGCTGGGAGGGTTATACTGCCCCTTGCGGTAGGTCGCCGAGGTAAAATAAAGATAGCGGGCGGCCCGGGTCATGGCCACATACATCAAACGGCGCTCCTCCTGGAGCTCCGAGGGGGAGTCCTTTGATTTCCAGTGCGGCAGCAGGTTTTCCTCGCACCCTGCGACAAAAACCGCCTTAAACTCAAGGCCTTTGCTGGCATGCATGGTGGCCAGGGCAACCCCTCGAACCGCCTCCTCTTCTGCCTTGTCCTCCTTGATCAGGGAGGCCTCTTCCAGGTAATTCTGAAGGGTGTCATGCCGGGATGCGGTATAGATCAGCTGGTCAAGGTTCTCCATTCGGGCGGTGAAATCATCGCCGCTCTGGGCATACTGCCTCAGGTGTTCCTTATAGTTGACCTTTTCCAGGATCTCCAGTATCGCCTGCTTCGGCGGCAGGACCCGAATTTTATCCAGCAGGGTGATCAATCCTTTCAATGCGCTGCAGGGCTTTTCCGGCAAAAGGTTTTCATCCAGGGCGCGGCGGACAGCCTCTTGCAGGCTCATTCCCGGCTTCCGCTCCCGGTTGATCTGTTTCAGCATGGAAGGCCCGATGCCCCGCCTGGGGGTGTTCACGATCCGCTCAAAGGCCGCATCATCTTTTCCAAAAAACGCTGCGGTCAGGTAACAGTTGATGTCCAGTATCTCCTTGCGTTCAAAAAACCCTTTGGCGCCGAGCATGCGGTAGGGAATACCCGAGGCACGAAAGGCCTGTTCAAACGGCAGGGAACAGAATTTGGTCCGGTAAAGCACCGCCATGTCCTCCCAGGCAAGGTGGCTGCCTAAAAGCGACCGGACCTTATCCGCCACCCAGGCCGCCTCCTCATCATCGGAATAAAAATCGTGGACCTCAATAATCCCTCCTTTTTGGGCGGAAAAACAGGATTTATCCATCCGTTTTGCATTAAAACTGATCAGATGGTTGGCCGCCTCCACGATCTCCCCTGCGGAACGATAATTCTGTTCCAGGCGGAACACCCGGGCGCCTTTATACTTCTGGGAAAACCGAAGAAAATGATTCACGTTGCTTCCCCTGAATCCATATATGGCCTGCCAGTCGTCCCCCACGCAGAAGAGCTTGCCGTCATTGACGAGGAATCCGGTGAGCTCCTCCTGAAGGTTGTTGGTGTCCTGGTATTCGTCCACCAGAATGTATCTGAAAAGCGACTGATACTGATGCCGGACATCCTCATGCCGTTTTAAAAGCTCCCGGGTCATCAAAAGGATATTGTCAAAATCCACCGCGTTTCTTGCGGCCAGCTCATTCTCGTACATTTCATAAACATCGGCCAGCCGAAAAGAAAACATGCGACCCTGACGGGGAAGGTAGTCCTCCGGGTCTCCGGAGTTCTTGGCCTTGGAGATATGGGACTGAATGGAAAAAAAATACTTTTTGTCAATGTTTTGCTTGGCCAGAATTTCCTTGAGCAGCTTTTGCTGCTGGTAATCCGAGTAGATCTGAACAGGGGTTTGATAGCCGAGCAGACCGCAATGCCGTTTAAGGATGCGAAAGCAGGCGGAGTGGTAGGTCCGCACCCAGGGAAAATGGTCAAGGGAAAGCCCGGTCATATGAACCAGGCGCGCCTTCATCTCATCCGCCGCCTTGTTGGTAAAGGTGATGGCCAGTATCCTTGCGGGGGGATACCCCTGGTCAATCAGATGAGCGATCTTGGCGGTCAGGGTCCGAGTCTTGCCGGAACCTGCGCCGGCCACCACCAGGGCCGGCCCGATATAGGCCACGGCCTCCTTCTGAACCTCTGATAATGCAATGTCTTGAGCCTTGCCTTTCATTGGACGGGTCTTCTAATACATCCGGCCTTGTCGGGTCAACAGAAAAACGACAATTCACTGGAGGCTTAATGCGCAGTGACGTATGGCGCTTTGATCAAGCAGGTTCGGCAGCCCGCCGAACGCGCGAGGAGTCTCCCCCAGTGCCTTTTGCCATACCTCGTCATCCTCCATGCAGAAATAGAGAACCACATTCGGCGCGATCTCCCGAATAAAGGAGATGATCTGTCGATAAAAATCGATTCGAAGGGGTTTGAAATACCGCATCTTCCCGTCGATCCCCTTGATGAACTCCCCCAGGGTTATTTGAGAATTCGCAAACCGGCTCTCTATGATCGGCTTCAAGGCGGGCATGAACCGAAAACTCCCCAGGCTGATCCATACGATGTTTTCTGAAGAGACATACCGAAAAAGAGACCTGATGACGCTTTTGTATTCGGCCGCGCACCCCGGATAAATGATTAACGGATCAAAATGAAACGCCAGCGGATACCCGGCCGCCTCGCAGGCGGCCGCGGCCTTAAGGCGCGCGGTCAGCCCGGAAGTCCCCCTTTCCTCTTCCCGAATCACCCTTTCCGTATTCAGGGACCAGGACATAATGGTCTTGCGGTGATGCTTCACCGGTAAAACAGTTTCGATGGCTGTCGTCTTTGTTTTAAGCTCCAGTACGGCGAAGGACTGGGCCGCAAACCGTGAAACCAGCTCTGCGGAAAAGGGATAAACCCCCTCCCAGATCAGGCTGTCCGTAAACTCGCCGGTCCCGATGCGCCTGGCTTTTTTTTGGGTAAAAAAATCGTCCAGTGCGGCATGCATCTCTAAATGATTGACGAAAAACTGAAGCAGGGGCGGATGAAAATAGGATTGAAGGACGCAGTAGGAACAGTCCATGCTGCAAAAGGTTCCGATATGAAGGATCTTGTAACCGCAGCAGGTATAGTATCGGGTTCCGGGGCAGTCCCGGACAAAAGCGCCGCGGTTCTGAGTCAGCAGCAGAACTTCTTTACCCCGGCCGACCGGGTCGGGACTGCAAAAAAGGGTTTCATGAACCGATTGAAGATTTTTCACAACCCTCGCCGGCGCATCCACCCTCGCACGGATCGCTTGAACCACCGGAGCGTCTGAAACCGCCGGGTCGATGTAGATATCAGTAATCCGCACGGTCTTTTTTTAAAATGGCCTTAAACTCAGGACGTTTCACAGCGCCTTCCAACCGCTTCAGATGAGCCTCGATCTCCGGTAGCGTCTGAAACCTAAGCAAAATGGAAAACCGATTCCCTTCAAAGTCCTTGGGCGGAAGGATCTGAATCCCTCCACCCAGTTCAAGCGACCCAACCAGCCTGCAAAATTGATCTTCAAACGCCGTGATCTTTGGATAGCGCGCCCGTCTTAAGGCATCCAGCAGGGCGTCGATCCTTTGGCTTCGACTCAGCTCCGATCGGCAAAGGATGTTTACGACGAAGCTTTCCTGCAGCAGGCTCGGTATGGAAAGGCCGGTGATGGAGGAAATCTCGCGCACCAGGGTCAGTATCTGCTTTTGATGGCTGAGACTCGGCATCAATGCGTTAAACAACCGGGAGAGCGCCTCAGCGGAGGGTTCATCAAGGCTTCCCAGCTCCAGCGCGATGGTGAGCGAAAAGGCGCCGGACAGCACCCCCTCCTGAACCGAAATGGGGAAGCGGTTCAGCTGTTTGAATTTGGGAATCAACGCCGAAGCCACGGGCATGCCGAGTTTTTTCGAGATGCGGCTCAGCTCGATGTCATTCGTATAATAGGCTGAAAGCTTTGACAGGGCGACCGACTGTTCGATAGGGTTGAGCGGTCGATGCAGGGCATGGTCCGCGATGGCCGCCTGAAGGCATTCCAGGTCGTTGACCTGCGGGTCGGCGATTTGTGCCGGCGCCTCGGTCCATCCCAGCTGAAGGCAGGCGGCTACCCGCCTGAACCCGCTGATGACGCTGTATCGATCTGATCTGTGTTTAAGAAGAAAAGGGGTAAGCAACCCCACGTTTTCAATGGAATCGCAGAGTTCATCCGGCGTCCGGTCCGTCGAAATCTTGTAGGTCCGGTCGTTCAGATCAATGGATTTAAGGGGAATGGTTGCAAGGCTAAACCGCATGATCCCCGCCAACCAGCGCGGTGAGCGCCTCCATATATTTCTGGCGGGTTTTCAAAATGACCTCTTCCGGAAGGGAGGGGGCCGGAGGGGTTTTGTTCCAGTGAATGGAAATCAGATAGTCCCTCAGGTACTGCTTGTCATAACTTTTTTGAGGGCCTCCGGGGCGATACTCCGGCTTCGGCCAGAAACGGGAGGAATCCGGGGTTAAGACCTCGTCAATAAGAATCAATCGGTCCTCGTCCATGCCGAACTCGAACTTGGTGTCCGCAATGAGGATCCCTTTCTTATCGGCGATCTCCGCCCCTTTTTTATAAATGCGCAGGCTCGACTCCCTTACCGCCTCAGCCCTGTTT